>CAZNSM010000018.1:0-8855 GCA_964575615.1 uncultured Pirellulales bacterium
CTGCTCCGCGCCGGCGAAGAAGCCGAGCGGAAAGGCGTCAAGGTGCTGGCGGGCGTGCAGTGCCGTCACTCGCCGGCCCGCCAGGCGCTGATCGAGAAAATCCGCAACGGCGAGATGGGCGAGATCCCGCTGATCCGCGCCAACCGCCTGGGCGGCACCGGCTGGCTGGGCAACCAGGGCGCCAACGCCAACAAGCTGATGAGCCAGCTCGAATTCGGCCGGGCTGAGCTGTACTGGGTCGGATCGGGCCACATGGTCGACAACCTGATCCACCAGATCGACGAATGCTGCTGGATCAAGGACGCCTGGCCCGTGCAGGCCGTGGGCCTGGGCGGGCGCGTGCCGCGCAGCCAGGATCACGGACAGAACATCGACGTCTACTCGATGGAGTACACCTTCGCAGACGGGACCAAGGCGTTCTGCGGATTCCGGCGGATGAACAACTGCCGCAACGAGTTTGCCACGTTCATTCACGGGACCAAGTGCGCCGCGCAGTTCTCCGGCGACGTCCACGCCGCCACCGTCCACATGTTCAAAGACCAGCGGATCGCAAACAGCAACATCGCCTGGACGCCCACCAAGGACCGCTACAGTCCGTGGCAATACGAGTGGAACGTCTTCATCGACAGCATCCGCAACGACCGGCCGCACAACGAGGTCAAGCGCGCCGTCTACTCGGACCTCACCTCGTGCATGGGCCGGGCTGCCTGCCATACCGGCCAGACGATCACGTGGGACGACATGATGAAGTCGCGATTCCAGTTCTGCGATTATCTCGACGACATCGACTACGACAGCCCGCCTCCGGTCAAGGCCGACGCGGACGGCTGGTTCCCCGTCCCCATCCCCGGCCAGTGGACGGAAATCTGAGACCACGAGTGGCGCGAGAACAGTTACGTGTGGCAGCCTCAAGCGCAGCTTGGGGATGGCGTCCTTGGCGAAACCATCCCCAACTCCTGCGGAGTTGAGGCTGCCACACTTTTTGCAGTGGTCCGGGACCACCCATGGGGGACACCCTCCCATCCGGCGAGGCGGCGGGCGGAAAGTGGTGAAAAGACAGCCTTGAATTGGCGGGCGGAATTGACCTAAGATTCACCCAGCAGCACCGTCGAACAACCACGAAGCGTCGTGCGGGGCCGCACGACCAACAGGAGGCCGCCATGAGGAAAACGATGTTCATCGCCTTATCACTCACTCTGACAGCCCACAGCGTGGTCCTCGCCCAGGAACAAGACCCCACCGTCAGTGCCTTTGAAGCAAAGATCCTCCGGGCACGGCCGCTACCTCTGGAGAGCGTGCGGCTGACTGGCGGACCCCTCAAGCATTCCCAGGACCTCGACGCGAAGTACCTGCTCGATCTGGAGCCGGACCGCATGATGGCCGGCTACCGCCTCCGCGCCGGCTTGGAGCCGAAGGCCGAAGGCTACGGGGGATGGGATTCCGTCACCGGCAAGCAACTGACCGGGCACATCGCAGGGCACTATCTGTCCGCGGTCAGCCTGATGTACGCGACTACGGGCGATCCGCGATTCAAGGAACGGGCGGACTACCTCGTCAGCGAGATGAAGCTCGTCCAGGACAAGCGGGGCAACGGCTATCTCGGCGCGATCACCAACAACGAAGGCACCGACGGCGCCGAGATCTTTGAGCGAGTCGCCGCCGGGGACATTCGCTCCGGCGGCTTCGACCTCAACGGCATGTGGTCGCCCTGGTACACCCTGCACAAAACCTATGCGGGTCTGCGCGACGCCTATCGCTATACGGGCAACAGAACGGCGCTGGAGTTGGAGATCAAATTCGCCGCCTGGGCGGAGGGGATCGTCTCCAAGCTCTCCGACGCCCAGGTGCAGCGCATGCTGAACACCGAGTTCGGCGGGATGAACGAGGTCTTCGTCGATCTCTACGCCGACACCGGCGACGCGCGCTGGCTGGACCTGTCGTACAAGTTCGAGCATCGGTCCTTCATCGATCCGCTCATGCGTCACCAGGACAACCTCGCGGGCAAGCATGGCAACACGCAGGTGCCTAAGCTCATCGGTTCGGCCGACCGCTTCGCCTACACCGGCGCCGCGGGCGACCTGCTGGCCGCGGGATTCTTCTGGGACCGGGTCGTGCAGCACCACAGCTTCGCCACCGGCGGGCACGGCAAGGACGAGTATTTTCATGATCCCGACAAGCTCAGCGCCGTCGTGGACGGACGCACGTGCGAAACGTGCAACGTCTACAACATGCTCAAGCTGACCCGGCGGATGTTCGCGTTGCGGCCCGATGCGCACTACGCCGACTTCCACGAGCGTGCCCTGTTCAACCACATTCTGGCCTCGCAGGACCCGAACGACGGGTGGGCCTGCTACATGGTCCCGGTCGGCCGCGCGGTCCAGCACGAATACGAGCGCAACATGCGTGACGGCGGCTTCACCTGCTGCACCGGAACCAGCATGGAGAGTCACGCGCTGCACGCCGACGGCATCTACTACGAGTCGGGTGACACGCTCTGGGTGAACTTGTACGCGCCGTCCACAGCCGAATGGGCAAATGCAGGCGTCAAGCTGGCTGTCGAAACCGACTTGCCCGAAGGCGAATCGGCTGCGATCAAGCTGACGGCAAAGTCCCCGAAGGAATTCACGCTGGCCTTGCGAAGGCCCTGGTGGGCGGGCGATGGCTTTGCCATCAAGGTCAACGGCCAGCCTGTCTCCG
Source organism: uncultured Pirellulales bacterium (assembly GCA_964575615.1). Lineage (GTDB taxonomy): Bacteria > Planctomycetota > Phycisphaerae > Sedimentisphaerales > Anaerobacaceae > Anaerobaca. The sequence continues at coordinate 2,698 of CAZNSM010000018.1, forward strand.
AGGATGTGATCGATCCGTATCGCGGCGTCCCGGAGTCGGGTCGCCCCAGGCGCGATCGCCAGCCGGGCATGCAGGGACCGAGTTCCTACGTCGAGCTGAAGCGGATGTGGAAGAGCGGCGACACCGTGGAGGTGACGCTGCCCAAATCGCTGCATCTGGAACCGCTGGCGGACAACCCTCGCGTCGCCGCCATCCTGTGGGGTCCCCTGGTGCTGGCCGGTGACCTGGGACCCGAGCGGGACGGCCGACGCGGGGTAGGGGCGAATAATCATTCGCCCCTACGACGCACGGAGGCTCCGGTGTTCGTGGCGGCCGAGAGGCCCGTCGCCGAATGGCTCAAGCCGGTGACCGGTCCCGGCGCGCCGGGATTCCGCACGGATGGCGTCGGACGCATCCCCGACTCGGTGGACCGCGTCGCCGACGTGGAGTTCGTCCCCTTCTATCGCCTGCACCGGCGCACCTATGGCATCTACTGGGACTTCTTCACACAGCCGGAATGGGAGCAGAAACAGGCCGAATACGCCGCCGAGAAGGAACGGCAGCGCAGGCTCGAACAGGCCACCGTCGGCTACGCCCAGCCCGGCGAAATGCAGCCGGAACGCGACTACAACTACCAGGCGGGTGACGACAGCCGGCCCATCCGCGTCGAGGGCCGCGCCGGACGCCAGAGCCAGAGCTGGTTCTCCTTCGATCTGCCGGTGGACGCCGATCATCCCATGGCGTTGATCGTGACGTACTACAGCGCCGAATGGCGTCGCGGTCCGGCCCGATTCGAGATCCTCGTCGACGGGCGGCGCGTGGCCGAACAGGAAGTGGATCGCAGCGAGCCGGCTCGGTTCTACGATGCCGAGTACCCGATCCCGGCCGATCTGATTCAGGGCAAAGAGAAGGTCACCGTTCGCTTCCAGGCGACTGCGGGCAATGCCGTCGCGGGCGTGTTCGGCATTCGCATGATCCGAGCGGATGCAGAACGGTAGACCGATTGACACATCCACGCAAGAACGGAGATTCGCAATGAAGACCAGACACACCTCTTTTCTGCCGCTCGCGCTGCTGGTCGTCGCAGCGGGCACACTCTTCCGCGTGGCCTGGGCTCAGCCGGAGACAACCGGTTCGTCGTCCGAAGTGAATATGGCCGTCGTCGCCGAGCCGTCGAGCTCCTACGTATCCGGCGACACCTCGAACGCGTCGCTCAACGATGAGTACGATCCGCGAAGCTCGCGCGACAACCGCCGTGGCTCGTATGGCAACTGGCCTACCCGAGGCACGCAATGGGTCCAGTACGAATGGAGCCAGCCGATCAGCACCAGCAAGGTCGACGTGTACTGGTGGGACGACCGCCGGGGTGTCCGCCTGCCCAAGGCGTGCCGTCTGCTGTATTGGAAAGACGGTGCATTCGCGACGGTGGATAATCCCTCGGGGCTGGGAGTGGAAGGAGATCGGTACAACAGCACGACGTTCGATGAGGTCGTCACATCGAAGCTCCGGCTGGAGATCGACTCCAACGATACCTTCTCCACCGGCATCCTGGAGTGGAAGGTCTACGATTCGGGCCGGTCGCCCGATTTCCCGCCTCAGGTGAATGCCGGGATCGACCGCGTCGTCGTGCTCGGCGGCAAGACCTACCTGGCAGGCCGGACGAAGACGCTGGCGAAGAAGGATGCAGCGCCGACAAAACTGACCTGGAGCAAGGAATCGGGGCCGGGCTCGGTTGTATTCGAGGACGCCAGTACTGCGACGACCAGCGCAACATTCTCCGCGGTCGGCGATTACGTGCTCAAACTGACCGCGACTCGGGGCTCATTAAGCAGCTCATCGACCGTGAGCGTTAAGGTCGTGGCGCCTCCGCGGGCAGAGACCCTCCATCCGGTCGACACCAAGCCGTACAAGATCAACAGCCGTCTGTGGAACGATCGGGCCAAGGCCCTGATCGTCAACTGGATTCCGCACTGCATCGCGAAGATCTCCGATCCGAACGTGAAGGAAGGCGGCATCAACAATTTCCTCGACGCCGCCAACAAACTCACGGGCAAACCGCACGGCCGGCACCGAGGCTATGTCTTCTCCAATGCCTGGGTCTACAATACGATCGAATCGATCTGCGTGGCGCTGATGGTCGATCCGCAGGGCGACCAGGAGATCATCCAGGCTCAGCAGGCCATGAAGGCGACGCTGGAGGACTGGATTCCCAAGATTCTGGCGGCGCAGGAGCCGGACGGCTATCTCCAGACCGCCTTCACCTTGAGCGATCGCGAGCGCTGGTCCCCGAGACACCGGGGCGATCACGAGGGCTACGTCGCCGGGTATTTCCTCGAAGCCGCGGTGGCCCACCACAACCTCACCAAGGGCAAGGACCTGCGTCTCTACAACGCGGCCAAGAAGCTCGCCGACTGCTGGGACGCCAACATCGGTCCGGCCCCCAAGAAGGAATGGTACGACGGCCATCAGGCGATGGAGATCGCCCTGGTCCGATTCGGCCGTTTCGTCAACGACACCGAGGGACAGGGCAAAGGCGACAAGTATATCCAACTGGCGAAGTTCCTGCTGGACTGCCGCAAGGACGGTTCGGAATACGACCAGAGCCACGTTCCGGTCGTCCAGCAGTACGAGGCGGTCGGGCACGCCGTACGCGCATCCTACTCCTACGCGGGCATGGCCGACGTCGCCATGGAAACCAGCGATATCGACTATCACAGCGCCGTCATCAGTCTTTGGGACAACATCGTCAATCGCAAGTATTACGTCACAGGCGGGATCGGCAGTGGAGAGACCTCCGAAGGATTCGGCCCGAACTACTCGCTTCGCCACGACGCCTACTGCGAATCCTGTTCGAGCTGCGGCGTCGTCTATTTCCAGCACAAGCTCAACATGACCTACCACGATGCGCGGTTCGCCGATCTCTATGAGGAGACGCTCTACAACGCCCTGCTCGGCTCGGTCGATATGGATGGCAAGAACTTCTACTACCAGAACCCGCTGGATTCGTACGGCCCGCGCTACGACTGGCACGTCTGCCCCTGCTGCGTGGGCAACATTCCCCGCGTGCTGCTGATGCTGCCCACCTGGACCTACGTCAAGAGCGACGACGGCATCTATGTGAACCTCTTCGTCGGCAGCACGGTGACGGTCGAGGACGTCGCGGGCACGGACGTGGAAATGGTCCAGACCACCGACTACCCCTGGAGCGGAGACGTGTCGATCACCGTCAACCCGGCGACTGCGAAGGAGTTCAGTGTCAGGGTCCGCGTACCGAATCGCGGCGTGAGCGAGCTGTATACGCCCGCCCCGAACGCCGACGGCATTTCGTCCATCGCCGTCAATGGCACCACCATCACACCGGCAATCGAGAAAGGCTATGCGGCCATCCGCCGCACGTGGAAGGCCGGCGACAAGATCGCGCTGACGCTGCCGATGAAGGTCCAGCAGGTCAAGGCCAGCGACAAGATCGAGGCGACGCGAGGCCGTGTGGCCCTACGCTACGGCCCGCTGATCTACTGCGCCGAGAGCGTCGATCAGGACCTGAACGAGATCCTGAACCCGGCGGCGGCGCTGAGCACCGAGTGGAAGGACGACCTCCTTCACGGCGTGATGGTCATCAAAGGCAACTGGGCGGACGGCTCGCCCATGACCGCCATCCCCTATTACGCGCGGGACAATCGCGGCACGGGAGCGGCCGGCGTCAGCGACGACGAAGGCGACGCCGCCCGTCGTAGTCGACGCCGGCGGCCGCTCAGCTCATCGGTCTGGCTGAAAGACCGGTAGGATGGGCACACCTGCCCATGCTGTTCCAGCCACATGGTTGTAAGGGCGACGCATGCGTCGCCCCTACGGACCCGTATAGAGGGTCAGAGGAAACTTGAATGGCCCGGCCGGCTGGGCTATGATGGCGACGTCGATTCGCAGGCACCACCAAACTGCAGGGGCGAATGATTGGCCCGTACCGGGCGAAAGGAGAATGTCACCATGCAACGACGTCAATTCCTCAAAGCCAGCGCCGCCCTCGGGGCGGGATTGACCATCCTGCCCAGCGGCGTGCTCTCCGGCGCCAATGCGCCGAGCAACAAGCTCAACGTCGCCCTGATTGGCACCTGGGGCCGGGCCGATGCCCATTTCGACGCGATCTCCAGCGAGAACGTCGTGGCCCTCTGCGACGTGGACGAGAAGCATCTGGCGCATGGCGCCGAGCGGTTCCCCAAGGCCAAGACGTACATCGACTGGCGCAAGTGCCTCGATCACAAGGGTCTGGACGCGGTGCTCTGCTGCACGCCGGACCACACGCACGCGTTCATCGGCAATTGGGCGCTGAACCGCGACCTGCACTGCTACATGGAGAAGCCGCTGGGCATCAGCGTCGAAGAAGCCCGCCTGCTCCGCGCCCACTACCTTCGCAAGAAAAACAAGCTGGCGACGCAGGTCGGCACGCAGCGCCACGAGAAGCCGAACTTCAATCGCGTCCGCGAGCTGATCACCGACGGCGCCATCGGCACGCTGCAAAGCGTGTACACCTGGGGCGACCGGCAGATCCGCCGCGACGGCTACCCCAAAGCGGCGGGCAACCCGCCCGAGCACCTGCACTGGGACCTCTGGCTCGGACCGTCGCCGTGGCATCCCTACAACCCTGAATACTTCTCCCGCGAGCCCGGCATGAACTGCCTGAGCTGGAATATGTACTGGGATTTCGGCACCGGCCAGGTCGGCGACATGGGCAGCCACACGATGGACCTCGCCTGGAACGCGATCGACGCCGGCCTGCCGACGACCGCCGAGGCCAAGGGCGAGAAATACAACCCCGAGGTCACGCCCGTCGAACTGGAGATGCACTTTGACATGCCCGCCAACGACTGGCGTCCCGCGATTCGCCTGGCCTGGTATCAGGGCGGCGCCATGCCGCGCTCGCCCAGCCGGTACGTCGATCTGAACAAGATCGATCACGGCGCGATGTTCCGTGGCGAGAAGGGCTACGTCATCGCCGACTTCGACACGCGCGTGCTGATCCCGTTCGGCAACGACGCCGACCTGAGCTACTACAACCGCCGGGACAAGGACAAGATGATCCCCGACCTGGGCCACTTCCAGAAGCAGTGGACCAACGCGTGCAAGGGCGACCTGAAGACCTCGTGCGACTTCGACTACAGCGGCCGGCTGATCGAGACCATGCTCCTGGGCCTGGTGGCCTACCGCGCGGGCAAGAAGCTCGAATACGATGCCTCCGCCGGACGCGTCACCAACGACGCCCAAGCCAACGACCTGCTTCGCCGCCAGTACCGCGAAGGATGGACCCTCGACGGCTAACCGCGCCTCACAGGACGGCATCACTCCCGCATACAGACAAGGGTGGAGCCCAGCGCTCTACCCTTTTTTTGCTCGTAGGGGCGAATAATCATTCGCCCCCACGGCCGGCGCAGGCGGGGCAATGGGGGTTGCGCGGGACGGGGACTTTGCGAAACCGCATGCTCAGGGCATCGTAGGTCAGCAGGGTGTCGGTCAGCAGGTCGCCGATCCCGAGGACGGACTTGATGGCCTCGGTGGCCTGGAGCGTTCCGATGACTCCGGGCACGACGCCGAGCACGCCCGCATAGCTCGGCGAGGGCGATCCCGATGGACATCGGGACGTCGCCCCTACGGAAGGCGGCGTGCCGAAGACGCAGCGGCAGCACGCGGTTCGTCCCGGCAGCACCGTCATCAGTTGCCCTTCGAATTCGAGGATGCCCGCATGAGAGAACGGAACCTGCCGGGCGCAGCAGACATCGTTGATCAAGAGCTTGGTCGCGAAGTTGTCCACCGCGTCGATCACGAAATCGTATCCGGCCACGATCTCCGGAAGGCAATCCGCCGTCGCCCATCGATCGTAGGTCCGCACAGTCACGTCCGGATTGATGGCGACGATCGCTTCGCCGGCGGAGACGACCTTTCGCTCGCCGACGTCGGCGGCGCCATGCGCGATCTGCCTCTGGAGATTGCTCAGGTCGACGCGGTCGCCGTCGAGCAGGCCGATCGTGCCGACGCCGGCGGCCGCCAGGTACAGGGCCGCCGGAGAGCCCAGCCCTCCGACTCCCACGATCAGCACGCTCGAAGCCAGGAGCTTCTCCTGACCGGCCCGCCCAATCGGTTCGAGCAGGATGTTCCGAGCATACTGTTCGAGTTGCTGTTGGGTCAGT
>CAZNSM010000018.1:8955-11617 GCA_964575615.1 uncultured Pirellulales bacterium
CGAGAAAGGCGCAATCCCAGTCCTTCCAGACCGGTTCGAGTCCGTGACGGGCGAGCATCGCCGCCACCTGCTGCGGACTGCGGCGGTCGCAGACCTCGAACTGGCCCGAACCGCGATCGGATTGGGAGTAGCCTCCGGGATTGGTCCGACTTCCGGCGCTGATCCGCGTCGGGCCCAAAGCGATAACGTGATCGCGAAACAACGCCTCTTCGCGCGTCGAGAGCACCAAGCCCGCATCGGCGAAGCACAAGCGCAGAGCCAGCATCATCTGGACGAGGTTCCTGTCCGTCAACAGGTGGGGAAATGCGTCGTGGGTCACGCCGCAGGCCGGCCGCAACCGGGGGAACGAGAACGACACGTGCGACCGCCAGTAACGACGGATCAAATACGACGCGTGCTCACCCAAGGCCAGCGTTTCGATCCGCCAGTCGGCTAAGCCCAGCAGCACGCCCAGGCCAATCTCACGCATGCCCGCCTGCGCCATGTCGTCGGGCCCGCGCAGGCGGACGTCGTAGTCCGCCTTGGGGCCGCCGGGATGCTGGCGAGCGTATTCGTCGCGGTCGTAGGTCTCCTGGTACAGCGTGACGCCTTCGACGCCCGCCTCGAAGAGCTGACGGTACTCGCCCGTCGACATCTGGTAGATCTCGATGCCGATAAAGCTGAATCGCTCGCGCAGCTCCGCCGACAATTGCGCGAGATAGTCCACCGTGACGAACGCCCGATCCTCGCTGCTGACCAGCAGGATGTCGCGGAACCCTTCGCGGGCCAGCGTCCGGGCGTCGGCCAAAGCCTCGTCGATCGTCAGGCGGGTCCGTTCGAAGCGGTTGGCCGCGTTGAAACCGCAATACCGACAGCGGTTCACGCAGAAGCTCGACAGGTACAGCGGAGCGTACAGCTTGATCGTCCGCCCGAAACGCTGGCGCGTCAGCGCCTGCGATTGGCGCGCCATCTCTTCGAGAAACGACTCGGCTGCGGGAGAGACCAAGGCAAGCAGTTTGTCGAGCCGATACGAGCCGGGACGTGTCGCCAGCGCCGCCTCCACGTCGCGCGGCGTAATGTCGCCCAGACGCTGTCGCCACCGATCCCGATCCGCGTCGAGATGCAGTCCGGCGAGCAGCTCGCCAATCGAATTGCCTGTGTGCATCTGAACCATCGATTCTTTCTGCCTTCGCCCGCAGGGGCGAATGATTATTCGCCCCTACCCAGGAAGCCGGTCAGGGGGCTCGACGCCTGGGCGAGCCGGACAGCGGCGCGCGGTCCGGCGAGGCAGGCCTTGCGTCCGGCCTCGACCGCCAGCTTGAAGGCCAGCGCCATTTCCAGCGGGTCCTCGGCGGTCGCGATAGCAGTGTTGACCAGCACCGCGTCGGCGCCCATCTCCATCGCCTCAGCGGCGTGCGAGGGCAACCCCAGTCCGGCGTCCACCACCACCGGCACGTTGCACTGCTCGATGATGATCTCCAGCGCCGCCCGCGTCTTGATCCCCTGGTTCGAGCCGATGGGGCTGCCCAGCGGCATGACCGTCGCGGTGCCGCAGTCCTCCAGACGCCGGGCGAGAATCGGATCGGCGTTGATATACGGAAGCACGACGAAGCCTTCGGCCACCAGCGTCTCGGCGGCCCGGAGCGTTTCGATCGGGTCCGGCAGCAAATAGTACGGATCGGGGGTCACCTCCAGCTTGACCCAGTTGATCCCGGTGGCCGCCCGGGCCAGCCGCGACAGGCGGATCGCCTCTTCGGCCGTCCTGGCCCCGGACGTGTTGGGCAGAAGCTGATAGCGGCTGCGGTCGATCTGACGCAGCGTGTCGTCGTTCGGGTTGTCAATATCCACGCGACGCAGCGCCACCGTCACGATCTCGGCGCCCGAGGCCTCCAGCGCCTGCGCCATCACGTGCGGCGAGGCAAATTTGCCCGTTCCCACGAGCAGACGCGAATCGAATTGCCTGCCGGCAATGATGAGTTTGTCCATGATCTCAGCCGCCTCCCATGAATCTGATCAGCTCGATGCTCTGCCCATCCGTCAGCGGCGTGGCCCCGAACCGCTCGGGCGCGACGATCGCGCCGTCGACCTCCGCTACGACCGTCGCGGCCGCGACGCCCAGCTCGTCGAGCAGTTCGGCCAGCGTGGCGGGCATCGCCTCGGGGGCGAACGGCCGCGGGACCCCATTGATCGTCAGTGATTTCATCTGCTGTGCCCCAACAAAAAAAGCACTCCCACAAAGGAAGTGCTTCTGTGCTGCTGCAAGCCTCCCTTCGCAGGTTCTAACCTGATCAGGTTCCAAGGGTCATCCCGATGGCCATCGGGATATCTCAGCCTGCGAACCCGGATCAAGACCGGGATTCATCGGCTCCCCTGGCTTTGTCTGAATACTGACAGTATGGTAGCATGGTTCGCCGTGGTTGACAAGAGGCTGCTGCATGAAGGACAAGCGATTCGTGGTTCAGGAGCACGAGACGGCTGACGGGGTTCACTGGGACCTCATGCTGGAGCAGGACGACGTCCTGACGACGTTCCGGCTGGAAGAACCGCCCGAGCAGGTCCTTGTGCACCCCGTCCGAGCGGAGAAGATCTTCGACCATCCGCTGCGATTCCTGTCGTATGAAGGCCCCGTGCAGAAGGGAACGGGCCGCGTTCACATCGTCGAACGTGGCTCCTGGCAGCCCGT
>CAZNSM010000018.1:11717-39996 GCA_964575615.1 uncultured Pirellulales bacterium
GCCGCGATAGCTTTCCGGCGGGCCGAGATAGCTGGGCCTCAGGCCGCCGGTGTCGATCACGATCTTCTGGAGCACGACAGCCGGATCGACCATCCAGACCTTCAGCGTGTGATAGCCCGGTGATTCGATCGTGTGCGTCGACTTGAGCCGGCGGCAGTTGTCGCGCACCGACGCTTCCCAGTTGCGGTTTCCGTTGTCGGCGTTGAATCCCTCCGGCACGGCCGTGACAACCTGCGGGGCCTCGTCGTCGAATGAGACCGCGAACCGAAGGCCCCGGCCGGGAACGAAGTTCAGCGTCGGAGCGATGGTCGAGATGACCTCCACCGGGCCGGAGCGGAACAGGTACACGCGATACTCCAGACGAGGAGATCCATCGGGTGGATCGACGCTTGCGCTGGCCTGGGAGAAGACCGTCATGGATGAGCCTGTCAGCCCATAGTCCTCGATCTTCTCCCAGCGGACCATCCCGGCGTCGACCTTCGCGCTGTAGTGCTCGGCCTCGATGCAGACGTAGCCGTCGGCCTCGACGAACCCTTCGAGGGAATCCCGCGCCGGCTCGGCGGGATGGAACGACTCCACCGCGACTGTGACTGTTTCGCCGCCTTCGCGAGCGATTGTCACCGTCCCGGAGCCCGATCCGACGGGGGCCTTGTCCCAGTCGATGCTCACCCACAGCCGCTGCTCCTTTTCGATCGTTCCTCGCGTGACGCTGAGCACAATCCAGGGGGCGGTGGCAGAGGCGGTGAACTCGAAAGGCGCCTGCCCGCGATTGAATACGTCGATATAGCGTCGCTGCCGGTTGAACGCATCGAACGTCGGAAGCGCTGGGGCATCTGAACCGCCGGGCCATGCGGACGTCGAGCCTTCGACCGCGACGCCCATCCGGGCCGGCTCGGGCACGTCGATTTCCCTGACCGCCGGCATGTTGTTCCGAGGAGGCTGCTGCCAGTTGGTGTAGCCGATGTGTGTCTGGTCCATCATGTGGTTCCATTTGCCGCCGGCCATCTCCCGGTTGTAGTAGCGCGACAGCTCGGCGTCCTGCTGGAACAGGGCCCGGACTCTCTCGGCCAGGTCGTTCGTAGCGGCCCGCTTCTGCTCTGCATACAGGCGGTTTCGTCCGGCGGTGATGTACAGTTCCGTTACGATGGCGCTGGCCTTGGTCGGATGCAGGACGAGCTGGTAGAACGCGTCCCTCGCATTCTCCGGCAGCTTCGCGTAGATCGTCTCGGCCTGCGTCGTGACGGCCCGCCACTCGGCCAGCACGCGATCGGCCTCATGATAGTCCACAAGGTTGAACGTGGTCGGGTCGATCAGTTCGGGCTTGCGACGCCCGTTGTACTTGGTGTACCTGGCGACGATGTCGGCGATCTCGGCGGCATGGGCCGGACCGAATTCGCGCTGCGCCCAGGACCGCGTGTACTCAGCGATCCTCTCCTTGGGCCAGCGGGACGGGTCCCACGCCAAGGTCAGAAAGAACTCGATGGGAAACTCCATCGGCTTCAGATCGCCCACGTTGACCACCCAGATGCGATTCGCGTCGTACTGCCAAGCGAGGTTCATCTGCTCCCAGACTTTGGTGATCGGCACCGTGTTGAGCCATTTGTAGTTGCGTGGTCCGCCGACGTAATCGAAGTGATAGTAGATGCCCGCCCCGCCGGCACGCTGCCGCTCCTGCGCGGTGGGCAGACGCCGCAGGTTGCCCCAGTTGTCGTCGCACCAGAGCAGAATCACGTCGTCGGGAACGCGCATCCCCCGCTCGTAGTATCCCTGCACCTCCTTGTAGAGCGCCCAGACCTGCGGCACGGCCGACAGATCGGGATTGATTTTCTCTGCGATGATCTTCCGTTGCTCGGCGACGATCTTCTCCAGCAGAGCGATGTTGGCCTCCTGCGACATCGGCTCGTCGCCATCGCCCCGCATGGCCAGCGTGATGATCTTCTCATAGTCTTTGGTGCGCTCGATGCCCTCTGTCCAGAACGCGCGCAGGGCCTCAGCGTTTTGGGAGTAGTCCCAACTGCCCCGCTTGTTGCCGAGCCGCTCCCACTCTTTCCAAGCCCGCATCATGGGCTCGTGGTGCGACGTGCTCATCACGATCCCGTATTCATCCGCAAGCTTCGGATTCAGCGGATCGTCGGTGTTGAACGAGTTGTTCCACATGGCCGGCCAGAGAAAGTTGCCCTTCATGCGGAGGATCAGCTCGAAGACCTTCGTATAGAATTGGTGATTGTAGTTGCCGAACTTCCCGTGCACCCAGCCGCTCAGGGCCGGCGCCTCGTCGTTGAGAAAAATGCCGCGATATTGCACCGCAGGCGGACCTTCCACGTATGTGCCCGGCCTGACGAACAGGGCCTCCCGGCGTGCGACCGGTACATCCGCCCACCAGTACCAGGGCGAGACCCCGATCTGTTCGGACAGATCGTAGAGGCCGAAGATCGTGCCGCGCTTGTCGCTGCCGGCGATCACCAGTCCGTGGGCAACGCCTGGAATCGGCTCTGGCACGACCTGAATGAGAAACGATTCCCACTTGCCGATGATTTGCGATACATCGATCTTGCCATCGCGAATCAGTCGCTCGATGATCGCGCTTTTGCCGATCGTGCCCACGAGGACCACGTTCGTCCCGAGGTCGGCCGGCTCGTGTGTCAGCTCCGGGGTGCGGCCCGTGACGCAGGCGATGTCCGCCTGCAAGTCCTTCACGGCGCGCACCACACCTGTATGGTCGTTCGCATCGACACAAAGCATCGCCAATCTGTCGCCCTGCGCCAGGCAGAAGCCGTCCTCGCCTGGGGCAAAGTCTACGTACGCCTTCTGACCAATCGCCAGGACCACCGGGGAAGACGTTGCGGCAATGAGCATCCCTGATACCAGAAACACCAACCGAATCTTCACCATCCGATTCATCGTTTCGCCTCCTGTGATATGAATCATGGATCGGGACGCCCTACCGGGACGGACTGACTGTGTACATCGCCTCGTTCAACGCGCTCCATTGTCCGTTGCCCCAGATGCGCGCCTTGACCGTTGTACTGCCGGCCAAAGAGACAGGCTCAGTGTACACCCGGACAGACGGGGAGAGTAGGGGCGAATAATCATTCGCCCCTACACCGGCGACCAGCTCGGCCGAGATCAGGAAATCCGAACTGGTCGCGCCGGCGTTCATTCCGTGAATCGCCAGGATGTTGTCGCCCGGCCGAAGCAGGCCGACGAAGACGGAGCAATCGAAGTCTTCGAAGAACGTGGCGGAGACGTCATCGTGACTGGCAGCCGCTCCTTCGTTGCAAGCGGCCGAGGCGGAGGCGTTGGCCGAGGCGATCCGCGTGCCGTTGAGATACGCGATGAAACCGTCGTCGTAACGCACCCGCAGGGTCATGTAGTTGAGGTCGGCGATATCGGAGGCACAGGCCGTGAAGGGAATCCGAATGTAGCAGGCCTCCGTGCGGCCGTACATCTGCGTCTCGACGTCGTAGGTGATGTGGCTTTCGTACCCGGTGCTACGCTCGTAGCCGATGCCGCCGGAAGTGCCCACAATCGCCGGTGTTCCATCCGTCCACGTCGAGTCATCGAACGGCTCAGCGCCGCCCGTCCACGACAGCCCGATGTTCCCGGTCGGCGCCCAGACCGCCTTGGGCGCATCCTCCGCGACCAGCGTCATAGAGCTCTGCGGCCCTGTGGCCGACGCCTTGCGCGGGTCGGCGCCGTCGAGCGTGTAATAGATGGTTCCCGCACCATTGGGATTGGTCATGGTCAGCACGTCGCCGGGCGCGATGGACCCGCCATGCTGAGGGCCGCCGTCGATGAGAAACTCGGGCGGATCGATATCGGGATAGAGGTTCTTCGAACGCAGCACGTTGATTAAGGCGTACGAGTTGGCGGTGTCGTGAATCGCGGGGATGTAGTTGTGGATGATGTTGTCACGCTCCACGACCCAGGAGTCCTCCCGCGTGAAGTAGTAGTCGGGGCCGTGGGGCGCCGGCGGATAGAGATCGTGATTGATGTTGGTCAGGGGGCTGGGCTGCTGGATCGTGTTGCCGTACGGCGTGCTCATCTGCGTATCGCCCCAGCGGGCGCTCTCGGCGACGATCGCCTTGTCGATCCACTGGGCCACCGTGTAGTAGCGGGCCTGAGAAACCGCAAGGCTCAGAGCGCCCTCGTGGAAGCAGTGTTTGAAAACCCGGTCCGCAAAGAGAAGGCGGAACTCCGCGCTGGTGCGCATCTTCTGAAAGACATCGCCGGCGCCGCCGGTGCTGCCGACGCGGGAGGCCGCACGCCCGTGGCAGTCGAGCACGATTTCCTGGTCCCAGACGAAGAAACGAAATCTGCCGTCGCCGCTAATCGCGTTGGCGGCCGCGTACCCATTGTGGTGGGGCCAATCCTCCGCATCCGCGTAGAGGTGCAGCAGCACGTAGTCGGCGAAACCCTCGACGTCGAGATATTCCTGCATCTGCGCGTATCCGTCGGGCGTGGAGGGATTGATGGCCATCATGGCCTTCCAGCGTGCCCCGGGCGCGGACAGGTCGGCGTTGACCTCCCAATCCCCGCGCCGGCCTCCGAGATGCTCGGCGAAGAAATCCTCTCCCACCCGCTCGGCCAGGTTGTAGAGGCCGAAGAAGAGTCCGTTGACGTACAGGTGCACGAAACTCCCGCGACCGGAAGGCTGGCCCATGGCGCGCTGGCTCTCCTTCATCCACACGTCGCGAATGTACTGGGAGTCGTTAGGCCGGTACCGCGACGGGACCCACGAGACGAGGGCCCAGGAATCGGTGAAGGAGGCCCGTAGGACAAGCTGGTTGAACTCCTCGACGTCCGAGCCGGGAAACAGCGGGTATCGGAGCTTGGGCGAGCCATACTCGCTCGTGAAGGTCAGACGCAGAGAGTGCTTTTGCATCCGCCAGGGACGCCGGCTGGAGTTGCCGTGGACCTCGATCTTGCAGTCCTCCTGAAAACCTTCCGCGCCGTCGGGCCGGATGTACTCGACCGAGCACTTGCGCTCCCAGCGGCTCAGGGGATTGGCGTAGATGCCGCCGGCATCGCCGATGAAATCGTCGGGCGCCATCGAGATCGACACACTCGGGATGTCGAGCAGGGCCTCGCGCACGGAGTATCCGGGCAGGGTGTTGTCGACGACGCGCGGGTCCATCTCGTAATCGGCCGGAACGATGCCGCCGACTTCGGAATCGTGGCCCCATTCGGTCGGCCAGCCTGGAGGGCTCGCGGGCTGGCGGGCAACGTGATCGACGAAGATGTACGTGTGCGTCGTCACACCGCGCGGCACCCAGCCGGAACGGAATGCGATGGATCGGACCTGTGTTGTCGTCGCGATGTGAATGGGCCTCTGCGGATCGTACAACATGCCATTCTGCTGGGTCGGCTCCGATCCATCCAGAGTATATCGAATGGACGTTTCCGGCGTCTCGCAAAACAGCTCCAGATCGAACGCCTGATCGTAGAACCCGCGCGACTGGCTGTGGACCGTTCGCGCGATAAGACCTGGGAACGCCCGCTGATTCCGGCGTCCCGGAGTCGGTGTCGCAAAGTAGGAAGGTTCTGCTTCCCACACACCGTAGGAGATGTCGGCCTCCTGCGGCGGAAATGACGGCGCGAATTCGTGAACGACCTCCCCTTCCGGATCGACCAGAGCGAGGTATTCGCCGTCCTTGTCGAGGGCGAAATTGGTGTGGAGATGTCCGGCTGGGTCCACGCAGTCGTCTTCGGGCCGGCCCGATGCGAAGACCACGAGATATCCCCCCGAAGGCAGGATCACGCCGGCCGGGAAGCACCATTTTCGCGGATTCTTCTCGCTATCGGTCAGATGCCATCCGGTCAGGACGACCGAACGGTCGCTGCCATTGTACAGCTCGATCCAGTCCGAGGCCCTCCCATCGCCGTCGAGCAGAGACGCACGATTCGAGGCGACGAATTCGCTGATCACCACCGACGTCGTCGATGGGTCGCCCGAAGGCGTCGGATCGTCGACCTCGCCATCGAGAGCCTCCAGGATGAAACCGTTCATGACGAAGAAGGCCCCGGAGACGCTCGTGTAGCCCTGATTGTCAAAGGACAAAGTGACAAGGGTCGTGCCGTCCGACTCGATCACGGTTTCGAAGGTCGTCATGTCGGCAAAGGCCACAGCGCCGTTGGAGATATCGACACCCCGAGTCGTGACCGAGCCGGTGGCATCCGTGACCGTCACGTCGAACAGCCCCGTCTGGTCCTGCGTGTCGTGGTGGTACGAGATCCAGGCGTAGCGTCCGGCAGGGAGGCCATCGATCGCCAGGACCAGCGGATCGGCTCCGGCGACCCGCGCATCGGTCCCGATCCAGTCGATGGCCAGGGCCGAGCCGGAAGACCGCTCGATCATCTGCATGGCCTGCGGCGCCGGATGGTTCGGCCAGATCGGCATCACCACGACCGTCGAACCGAAGGCGGAGTAGAACTGCTCGGTAAAAGTCAACGCCGATTCGTGGTCGGCGTAGTACGGCTGGAAGCCTGCTTCCACAGGACCACCGGTCTGGGTGAAGTCGATCTTCAACGCCGCCGCCTGGCCCGACAGGGAGCGCAACAGAACCATCAGGCCGAACAGGATGGTTGCGGCTCTGGTCATGAGATGATACACCCCCCCTACTTCTTATAGCGATAGGCCCATCCCGCCGCCATGTAGTCGATGTCCAGCGTTTGGCCCTCCGGCGGATAGTCAATGCCGTAGTTGGTGGCTCCCGTCACCAGCAGCTTGTCCACACGTTCGATCGTGTAGCGATCGCGCCACTTGCGGACTTCCGAGTGTCCGTCACAGAACCCCAGCACGCTGCTGTCGCCATGGTTGACCGCCATCGGCCCCCACCAGCCCCACTCGGAAAGCTGCGTGTATTCGGGCGCTCCCATAACAAAGTGGTGGCTCGAATTCCAGTTTCGCGTCTCTCCGCTCTCGACGAACACGTACCGCGTCGAGGGCGATGAGATCTCATCGAACCGCCGGATCTGATGCTGGTAGTCCGCACTGCCCTGGCTGGTAGCCCAGTACAGACAGCGCGGGATCGAATAGGTGACAAAGACCGGGGTTCCATCGTACATGCTCTTGCGCGCCTTGTCGCCCGGGCAATGGTAGACATCGGGATTCTTCACGTATGGAAACAGAACACCGGCCCTGATCCCGCGCATCTCGTCCTCGTCAGTCACCGGCGGCTCGGCCTGCGTATTGCTCATCAGAGCGCCGCTCTCGTCGCGCGGTATGCCGCACCACCCGATGAACACGCCGTTCACGGTGGCGTTGTCCTCGCAGCTCATGATCCGGCCGTCGTTTTCCTGCATGTACATGTACCAGCCGAGAGAGAGGTTCTTGGTGTTGCTCAGGCACCCGGTCGTGGCCGCTTTCTTCTTGGCAAGGTTCAGCGCCGGCATGATGATCGCCATCAGCAGGGCAATGATCGCGATGACGACCAGCAGCTCGATCAGGGTAAAAGCTCTCGTCTTCATCCTTCTGCCTTTCCGAATCCGAATTGCCCTTGGCGCGTTCGCAACACCCAGGGTGAGGGTCCGCCTCTAGCGGAATGATTCGCCCCTACGGCGTATCGAACGGGCTCGTACGTCCTGCCAGCCACGCGATTTCACCGTGCGACAGGGCGCGATTGTACAGGCGCACCTCATCGATCGCACCGGGGAAGTAGCGGGCCAGATTGTCGTGCTTGAGAACGCCGATCGCCACGTTCTGGAGAACCTGGCCGAATTCCGTGGTGCTGTCGGCGGTACCGGCCACCTCGCCATTGATGTACAGCGTCATGGTCTGCGCGCTCTTGACGATTCCCGCGTGGTACCAGGCGCCGTCGGCAACGGTGGCGATGCTGTAGATGTCCGTTCCGCCGGAGCCTCCTACGGGCGCCCGATGCAGGAACCGCAGCGTGGCGTTGCTCCTAACCTCCAACAGAATGCCGTGCGATCCGGCCGAATCGTAGACGCTCAGCACGTCCCGTTCGCCGGTTCCACCGTCGACGCGGAACCACAGCGAAGCCGAGTACATCGGCAGCTCGTACGCCCCTTCGACGTGAACATAGTCGGCGATGCCGTCCAGCACGATCGCCTGGCCGGTCCGACCGGCGGCAAACGACGGCGATCCGACGACGGTCCCGTTGCGCGTTCCGGTGCTGTCGTTGGCGTTGCCCTCGAAGGCGAAGTGCCCCACCAGGTTCGCCGCCGTCGGCTCGACCGGAACCACCGACTGCCGATCGAGAGGAGACAGCGCGATGTCGTCAATCAGCAGGAACCCGTTGCCGCCCTCAACCCCGATCGTCAACTCCGTGACGCTGCGAAGATCAACGCCCGCGAACTCCGCCAGATCGATGTACCACAACTGCCACGGCTTGATCTGAAGGTTGGTCGCGTCCCCGCCGTAGAGGACCTTCTTGCCGTTGACCTTCACGTACAACTGCCCGACCGTGTTGGACGGGTCGCCAAAGAACCAGAGCGTCAGGCCCTTGACACCATATCGGGTCCAGTCCTGGGGATCGTCGAACGTACGGGTCGCCTCCGAAACGGCCGCCGACGTGCTGTCGTACGACAGCGGCATCGACTGCTTGCCGCCGTGGACGATGCTCTGTTCGGCGAACGGCGCGTTCAGGTACCCGACGGTCGAGCCGGTGCCGTTCACCCAGCCGTCGATCCACGTGTCGAAGACCGCGTTGTCGTCATCGTTGTAGCTCTCGAAATCGTCCACCACGATGGCCGCCTGCACGGAGAAGCTCCAGACCTCGCCTGCCCACGAGGCGGGCGTCTCGGCCTCGTTGATCTCGTCGACCTTCCAGTAGTAGGTCCGCCCCAGTTCGAGCAGGCCGTCGGCGTTGAGAGCCGGCTCGGTGACGGTATCTGCCAGAGCGGTCCCGTCGATCACCGCCTGCTCGTCCGTGCTGAGATAGACCTCGTGCGTGACGGCCCCTCGGCCCGCCCGCCAGCTCAGGACGGCGTCCGGGCCGACGTCGGCGGTCCCCGAGGCGGGCTGCGGCTGGCGCGCCTGCGCAGGAATATAGAGGAACCGCACTTCGCTGAGCCCGAACTGCCCCATGAGTCCATAGCCGCTCCGGACGGTCAGCCGGACATACCTGGCCGCGACGCCGCCCAGATCCACCGTCGTGTTGTAGGTGTAGGTGTCCTTCGCGGTCCCCCTCGCCAGCACCACATCGCCCAGCACAGTCCATTCGGCGCCGTCAGCGGAATACTCCACGGTGGCATCCTTGATCCCAAAACCGAGAACCGCCTCGAATCGCACGTTGTAGTTCCACACGAGCATCTGATGCAGCTTGTACACGCGGTCCAGCTCGAACTGGATGTACAACGGCTCGTCGCCGACCAGACTGGCCAGCCACATGTGCTCGCCCTCGACCGAATGCTGGTCGTCTGCGTTCAACCCGGACCCGTTGACCACGTTCTCCGGTCCCAGGTCGGCATCGGAAGCGCCGTTGCTGGTGGCGATGACGTTCTCCACGGGATAGGCCACCGACTCGGTCGTGAAGCTCCAGACCGATCCCTTGACCACAGTCGAATCCGGCGGCGCGTTGACTTCGTCGACACGCCAGTAGTACGTCTGCTCCAACTCCAGTGGGCCGGGATCGCAGGTGGTGCCGGCCTGGCCCTGCGAGACCAGAACGCCGCGCGGATCGGCCACGCTGGCATTCTCGACGTCCTCAAGCGAGGTCCCGAAGTAGACATCGTGCGTGGCGGCGAACATCCCTGCTGTCCAGCTCAGCGTCGTGTCCGTCGGAACGTCCGTCGCCCCGTCGGCAGGGTTCGGGCTGGTGGCCGCCGCGATGATCTGGCGGTCCAGTTCGAAGCCGTTCATGAGGAAGAAGGCGTAGGCCACGGGATCGGTCCCGCTGGTCTGATCGAACACCAGAGCAACGTCTCTCGTTCCATCCGACACGATGGTGGTGCTGAAAGTCGTGATGGATTCGAAATCTACGGCGCCTTCCTCGGTCCCTTCGGAATCGGTGATCCGGATGTCGGCCGTTGTTTTCGATCCGGTCGCGTCGTTGACGGTCACGGAAAACACGCCGGTCTGGTCGGCAACATCATGATGGTACGACAGCCATGAATAGGTCCCCTGGGGCAATCCGCTGATGGTCAACGTCATCGGATCACCCACTTGGCGCGTGTCGGTCCCGATCCAGTCGATCAGCAGGTTGGTACGGGTTCCGGTATAGGCGTTGCGGCTGGTGCGGTCGATCATCTGCATGGCTTCCGCGGCCGCATTGGCCGCCCATGTCGGGGTGATCGTCACATTGGTCCCAAAGGCCGCGAACGTCTGCGAAGTGAAGGTGTTAGCCACTTCATGAGTGGCCACGTAGGCCTGGTAGCCGTCCTCGACCGCGCCGCCGGTCTGAGAGAAATCGATCTTCAGTTGCGCCTGTGCCGCGCCTGCCCAGAGCAACAGGCAGGACAAGATCAGCATCGTCGTCGTTTTCATCATGCTCTCCTTTCGATCAGATATGGACATCACCCGGCATTGCCGCGAACGCATGACTCTCCTCTCTTGTCCCTTGGGGCATCCGCTTACCGCCGCTGCGACGGCAAGCCGCACATACCGCCCGGCCCGTGGAACCACCTTTTTCGGCTCGTCGCCCATTGGCACACACGGACGCGTATTGTATTATCGTACTTGGCAAGCAGCGGCAAAATACATAAAAGTGATATTCTATTGCACTTTAGTAACCTATGCTCCGATATCTGCAAGCCGAGCGAAACCAGGCCAGACCTCAGGCCCTGATGATTCTCCATGAGGAGGAGGCCTATTTCCCGGCCTTCGCCCACGCCGCGGTGGACCAGGACCGCCCGGTGGGAGAGGCCCGGACCTTTCACGAGCACACGCACGACCTCTACCATATCGTCCTGTACACCCGATCGTCGGGGTATTATGTGAAATCCGGCACAAGACACCGGGCCGAACCGGGGACGCTGGTCATCATCTCCCCCGGCCAATCCCACGATTTCGTGAGCCAACGGGGTTCGAGCGTGTACTCGGAGATTACCTTTGCCTTCGGGACGAAGGCCGGCAAGGTGCTGACGCTGCCGTTCGGGCAGATTCTCAATGCCTACACCGGAATCGCCGGTCAGCTCCGCAGCGAGATCCAACTGCCCCGAGACACCACGCAGGAACTCGTCATTCTCATGATCCAGATCATGGACTACCTCCAAAGTCCTTCGTCCATGTCGGATTTCTACGCGCGTCGCGCCCTGGCCAACGTATTCGACGTGATTGTCGCCCACTGCTACGCGGAGAGGATTCCCGGTGCGGCGCCCGGCCCGGACAATCCCATCCTTCACGTCAAACGCCACATCGACGAGCACTATGCCGATGCCATCACCGCCGAGGACCTGGCGGCGATGTCGCACTGCTCACGAGGCCATCTGTTCCGCGCGTTCAAGAAGTCGTTTCACATCTCGCCGCTGGCCTACCAGCAGGACCTCCGGTTCGAGGCGGCGCAGCGCCTTCTGCGTTTCACCTCGCTGCGGTGCTACGAGATCGCCCAGCGCGTGGGCTACTCGAACGTGTACTACTTCCATCGGCAGTTCAAGAAGAGAACGGGCATAACCCCCACGCAGTATCGCCAGTCCACGCAGTAAGCGCATGGCCTCGGCGGGACAGCCCCGGAATACGAATGCGTCGCACCCGGCACACGAATCCGAGTGCGGCGCGTCGAGATCCTCTGTGACTTACGGCCGGTTCGGATCGGAGGGCGTCTCCTCCATGGCCTCCATGTGCTCGCGGAACAGCTCGGCCGTCCTCTGGTCGTTCTTCAGATTGCTGCGGGCACGCACCGCATCCGAGATCGGCGTCAGCGCCAGCGCATCGGGCGCCACATGCGGGGTCAGGAAGATCAGCAGCTCGGTCTTGGCCTTTTCCTTCTGGGTCCGCTTGAACAGGTGTCCCAACACCGGCACATCGCCCAGCAGCGGGACCTTCTTGATGGTGTCGCGAATCTCGTCCTGAATGAGGCCGCCGATGACGATGGTCTGGCCGTCGCGGACCGCCACCTTGGTTTCGGATGAACGCGTCGTGAAGACCGGCAGATCGAGCTTCTCCGAAATCTGGACGGTGTCCCCGCTTTGTGAGGAGATCTCCGGACGCACCGTCATGTTGACCAGTCCATCGGGATTGATCGAGGGCGTGACCTCCAGAATGATACCGATGTCGCGGTATTCGGTGGTGGTCTGTGTTCCCACGTTGCTCGTGGTCTCGCCCGTGGCGAACGGCACCTGCGAACCGACGGTGATCGTGGCCGCCTGATTGTTGCTCGTGAGAATATACGGCCGGGACAGGATGTTCAGCTTGCCGGATTCCTGCAACGCGTGGAGCGTGACGTCCAGATCGCCGGAGATGTTGTTCACGAACAACCCCTGCAACGGTTGTCCGAAGACCGTACTGGTTTGGGTGCTGCCGCCGTCGCTGCGGAGATTCAGCATGGAGAACTCCGTGCCGAAGTCCACATTATTGCTGTAGGTGATCTCGGCGAACAGGCACTTGATCAGCACCTGCCCGACCGGCTTGTCCAGCTCCTCGATGATCGGGCGGATCTTCTCGTAGTTCTTCCGCGAGGTCAGGATGAGCAACGTGTTGGTCTCGGTCTCGGCCTCAAAGTAGGTGTCCTCGGACAGATCACCGCTGTCGCTGCTGCTCGTCGAGCTGGCGGCCTGGGGTGCGGCGGTCTGCCGCCCGCCACCCTGGAACTGCTGCCCGGTGCCGCTGGTGCTGGCCTGGTTCAGGGCCTGGATCTCAGCGAAGAGGTTGTTCAGGACCTCCATCAGGTTCGACGCATTGGCGTTCTTGAGCGGGTAGACGAAGATGCGACGTTCCTGCTCGGGGTTCTCATCGAGGTCCTTGATAATCTGAGCGATCGTCGCCAGTGTCTCAGGCGGTCCGCTGACTACCACGGAGTTGGTCCGTGAATCCGCCGCCGCGATCACGGTCACGTCGGAGACGGTGCCGCCACGACTCGTCGTCTGCTGCTGCATGCCGGGAAAGCCGCCGCCGGGGCCGCCCCGCTGGAACTGAACCTGCTGGTTCTGCTGGTTGCGCGAACTGGTCCGCCGCGACGAGGTGCCGCTCTCGCCGAAAACCTCGTTGATCAGCTCGGCGGTGTCCTGCGCGTCAGCGTATTCCAGGTGGAACACCTTCACATCCGCCACGTTCGGCACCAGAGCATCGAGGTTCTTAATCACCTCGGCCACGACTTCGAGAAGATCGTCCGGACCGGTCACGACCACAGTGTTGGTCTGGCTGTCGGCCGCCGCGACGACCTGGGACACCGTGCTGCCGCCGGTGGTGTCCTGCTGGGCCTCCGGGCCGCCGCCTCGTCCGAAGGGCCCGCGAAACATCATGGGACCGCCCTGGCCGGACTGCGACGAACTCTGATCGGCTCCGAAGAGCTTGTTGATCACGTCGGCCGTGTTCATCGCATCCGCATAACGAAGCTGGAACACCTTGACGCTGGCGACCTTCGCCGTTCGATCATCCAGGGACGCGATGACGCCGTCCACCAGCACCAGCACCTCGGCCGGTCCTCGAACCACCACGGCGTTGGTCCGTTCGTCCGCGGCCGCAACCACCTGCACGTTCACCGTGGCGCCGCCGCCCGCCTGCTGCGCATTGCCACCGCCGCCACCGCCGGCGTCCCCACCCCGGCCGCCACGACCGCCGAAGCCGCCGGGACCGCCGCGCATCTGCATCATCATTTCGAAGGGATTGCGGGCCCCGGACCGACTGGAACTGGTGCTCTGCTGCTGGAACATCGTGTTGATCAGCGTGGCGGTACTGGTGGCGTCCGCGTTGATCAGACGGAACACGCGAATCTCCGCCACGGTGGACATGTGGGTGTCCAGCGCCTGGATGATCTCCATCAGCCGCCGGATGTTGGCGGCGGTGTCGGTGACAATCAGCGCGTTGCCGTCTTCGTTGGCTTCGATGCTGGCGTAGGCCGGCACCAGAGGCGTGAGGTTCTCTTTCAGCGCCGAGGCAGTCACGTGACTGACGGGAATCACGTAGGTGATGACGTTGTCGCTGGGCATCACGGCGTTCGGGTCGCGTCCGGTTCGTACCGGGACGGTCTCCTGTTTGGCGTTGGTCAATGAGACGACTTTGAGCGTCTTGCCGACCAGTATGGTGGTCTGGTCTCTCTCCTTGAGGATCGAGTTGATCAAGGACAGGGCGTGGTCCAGCGAAATCGGCTGGCGGCTGATCACCGTCATCCGGCCGTCGGAAATGGGCTCTTCGGAAATCACCGTCAGACCGGCCTTCTCCGAGAGGTACTCCAGGACGGCTTGGAGCGGCGTGTCCTGAAAGTTGAGCTTGATCTTCACGTCGCCGTTGCTCTGAACGACTTCCACCGGTTCGGTCGCACCGGGCGCCTCGGAGACCGGTTGGGCCCCGCCATCGCTGGGAGTCAACAGGAGAACGCCGGCCAACATCGCGCCAACGAGAATCATTCGGACGATTTGCATTGCTATGGTCTCCTTCGAGTTCGGACGCCTGCCGACACGGTGTTCGTCAGGGCTCTGATGAGATCCTAATTACCGAGTTCCTGCTTTCGTCGCTCCATAAGCTGCCGGAGAATGTCCGCTTCCGCACCGGTGGGAGCGGCCGGTGTCGCGGGCTCGCCGCTCGTCGGGGTCGACGGCGCGGGCGTCCACTGCATCAGCTCGCTCATCGTCACGGCCCCGTGCCCGCCGAGCAGATCCTGTCCGATGGCAACGGCGATCGTGCGATCCTCCATCCGGAACACGATCGAATCGAGATCGAGAGACTCGATCGATCCTCGCGCGACGGCATCCCCCTGACGCAGCTTGAGCGTCTCGTTGCGCCGCGTGTCCTCGACAAACGCGATGAACGTGCCGTTCTCCTGGGCAATCCCCCGGAGCCGATAGTACGACTCCGGATCGGGGACGGTCACCACCTCTCTCTCGGCATCGCGTTGACGACGCTCGGCCGGTCCGCGCTGGCGAGAGAACATATTGCGATCGATAATGACTTTGTAGAGCGCCCATACATCGGGCCTTTCGATCGGCTCCTGCGCGCCTTCGGCGGCCGGCCAGAGGCCGGCAAACCAGATGGCCGCCATCAGCACGGCGCAAGCATGCGGATTGTTATATGTCTTCATCATAGTTGACCTCCGGTTGCTCCGGCTCGGCCTGCTTCTGCGGCGTGCCCAGGTAGAGCACCGACAGGTGAAGCTGCAGCGACATGGTGCTCTCGGACTCGCTGCCCGAACCCAACTGCATATCGCGGATCCTGGCGGGCAGGGCCGCGGTCTCGATCTGCCAGAGGAACCGCGAGACCGCCTCGATCGTCCCTTTGCCGGCCACCGTGAAGATCATCTCCTGCAACCCCTTGTCGCTGGCCACGCGGTCCGGCTTGATGGAACTGAGCGACAGGCCCGCGCCGTCGGCCCATTCCCCCAGGGCGCTGAGCACCTTGCTCTCGGCTTCCGCGTCGTTGCGCAGACCGTCGGCAACCAGGGTGTTCCATTTCCGCTGCATCGTGCCGCGATTGCCCAGCAGCATCTGCGCCTCTTCGAGGTCGCCCTGAAGCTGCTGCCGCCGCGCTTCCATCTCGTCGAGCCTGGCCTGCACCGGGTCGACGACGAACTTGCTGACGATCAGCAGGCCGACGCACAGCAGCGTGACGATGAGGATGATCCGTTCTCGTTGGGTCAGAACCATGCTATTTCGCGCCCTGGAATTTGAACGTTACGGCAAATGCCTTTTCGCGGGAGCTGCCCCCGGCGTCCCGCAGGTACATCATCTTGACGTCGGAGAACGCGGCGTTGCCCTTGATGTTGTTCAGCACCTCATAGAAGCTCTGCTCATCCAGCGCCCGGCCGATCAACGACCCTTCCGCCGTCTCACTCAGCGCCAGGCTGCTGGCCCAGACGCGCGGCGATTCCGGAAAGGCCAGCGTCAACTGAAGCAGACACTCGAGGAATCGCGGGTCCTGACTGGTCCAACTGCTGGCATACGAGAGACGCTCCTTCAATTCCCTCGCGACGGCGACGTCATCGGCGATCAGCTCCAGTTGCTCGGTGTACGAGGCGATGTCCGCGCGTTTGCTCTGCCAGTCGGCGATCACGACGCCGATCAGTCCGAGACAGACGACGCCGGCGATGATCACCCAGGTCATCGCGCGCTTTCGCGGCGACGCCTTCCGGCGTCCGATGCGCGGACTGAGAAAATCGACGCAAGGCTTCTCCGCCGCTACGGCCGTCATCGCCACTGCGGCGGCCGCAATCGTTGACGAGGGATCGAGGCGTTCGGCCAGACGCAGGCCGGCCGATGCGAGGGCCACGTTGCCGTCGGTCACGGTGACCTGAGAACCGAGGTGCTCGTGGAGGCGGTCGATCGTCCCCTCGCCGAGACTGGACCCGTCGTAAACGGTCACCTCATAAGGGGGGCTCTGATCCTGCGCCGAGGAGATCATGATCTCCTGCTGAATCGCCGCCGCCAGCGATTGCGTGCGGGCGTCCGGCGTGCCGTTCATCGACGGCATCGCAAGGTGTTTGATCGACCGCGGCGTTCCATTCAACTGGCTCCAGAGCTCGCAGTAGCTCGGGCGGGCGTAGACGCCATAGTGCTGTTTCAGTGGGTCGAACGACGTCGCCTTGCCCATCGCCAGCGCCGAGACGGTGACGGCCTGCACGTGCAGGCCGGCGGCGGCCGCCAACTCCCTGATCTGATCGATCATCTGGCGTCGAGCCGCCAGCAGCATGACCTTGCTGCTCGCCGAGGTGCTCGTGCGACCGCAGTAGTCAAAGATCAGCTCGCCAGAGTTCAGAGAGAACGTCCGTTCCGCCTGAATGCCGAGCATGCCCGCGACCGCATCCGCACTGGCCGGCGGAGCCGTGATCTCCCTGGCGACCACCCACTTCGTCGGGATGCCCACCACAGCGTCCTTCGGCGCGAAGTGGTTCGTCCGAAGAAACTGCCGCAGGGTCTGGCCCAGCGCCTTGCCATTGTCGGCTCCGAGCTTCTCCTCGAAGAGATGCTGGCCGACACGCCGCACCTCCGGGCGCCCGGATCGAACGCCGACCTCGGCGACCACGACGCCGAACTCATCCACCGCCAGTCCCAGTATGGTCCGAGTCCCTAACATTATCCTCGTCCAATCATCTCATACCAATCATCGCGTCAGTGATGGGCTCGCCCTTTCTCAGGGCCTCCACAATCTCATATTCCAGGGGCCAGCCAAACCGCGTCAGCGACTTCCAGTACACGATCTGCGGCGTGCCCCCCTGCGTGTCAAAAACCGCCTTGTAGCGTTTGTACGCTCGCCCGTTGCCCGACAGGCAGATGATGTCCGCCGAATACTGAAGCGAGCGGACCGTGACGTAATTGCCGATGGCGGTCGCCTTCTCCCGATCCAGGACATTCGCCACCCAGGCGACTGAATCGAGATCGTCGTGAGATTCCCGGTACGACAGCAGTGCGTCGACATCCGTCTCCTCCAGACCGGGCAGGCACAGCAGGACCTCCTTCGACGCCGTATTGACGTTGACCAGCCCGGGCCGCGTCTCCTCCTCGCTCGTGGTCAAGCGATCGGCGAGCTGTGCAAACTCCTCCATCGTCAGGCCCGACCGGAAATAGAAGTCCATCACACTCCCGTAGGACGGACTGATGGACACGTTGTTCATGATCTCCAGTGCCCGCTCTTCCTTGACCACTTCCTGCAGCGCGGTTTGCAGCGTCGCGCGGGCGCTGGCGTCGTTGAGATAGATGCGTTCGTTGCCCTCGCTGTCGGTGTTGGCCTCGACGCTGTAGACGGTGACGTATTCGTGGAAGCCTCCATCGAGCCGTCCGTTGCGATTGTCCGCCGGAGCGCTGTTGTCGCCGTCATTCTCGTTGTCGTCGAGGAGCCCGTTGAGATTGGTGTCCTCGCCGTAGAGCAACTCTTCCGAAGCGCCCTTGACCAGGAGGACCTCGTCAACGGTCTCGAATTCCGCGTTCTTGCAGTTGTAAGGTTCCGACAGCAGCAGGTAATACTCGTCTTCAGCCCCTCCCGTCGAGACGTCGCTGTCCTCGTCGCGCCAGTCGATGATCGAGGCGGCCAACTCGGCGGTCATACCCGGCAGCTTCAGCAGCATCTCCAGCGAAGCGGAATTGAGGTTGATCTTGCCGGCCTCGTCCGTCAGGCCGTAGGCGAATTCGCTGTCGTCTTCCAGGTTCGAGCGCAGCACCCAGAAGTAGCCCTTGCCGACCTGCAGCGACTCCCACGGCACGTCCTCCTCCAGGGCGCTCGAATCCGTCGCATTGGCGACGAGCTGCGAGGTGATATACTGGCAGGCTCCGGTGGCGATGCACTCGGCCTCGACCGAAGCGACCTGATTCGTCGAGACGATCGCGGCCACCCGCATCGACCGCGCAAAGACCAGCGCCAGGCCCGCCAGGACCAGCACGACCCAGATCGTGACGATCAGGATCGTCCCCCTGGCCCGATGCGACGGAGCGAATTGTCTGCGCGTCGCTGTCATAGTCCGCCCTGGCCTCCCGTGGGCGTGGTCGTCCCGCCGCCGGCGCCGCCCGAGGACGTCCCGGTCGATTCGGTCTGTTCTTCCGCCGCCGCAGCGGAGACGCCGCAGGGAACCGCGAAGCTCTGGAGAAGCCGGCGCCGTTCCATCTCTTCGCTCGAACGTCGAACGCGGTTGGCAATCTCGATGTCGACCTCCACCGCCTTGGGCAGGCTGTTCGCATCTTCCGTGGAGTCCCATTCGTCCAGCCAACTGTCGCCGTCGAAATACCGCAGGTTCAGAGACATCACGTTGCGGCACAGCACGTGCTCTTCGGGATCGACCACCTTGGGAGACAGCAGATTCGTGGTCACCTTGCGGATCAGACGGTAGCTGTCTCGGGCGGCGTTGTCGTCGTCATCAGCCTCCAGAACCAGTTCGATCTTCCCAATCCCCCCCATCGGCTGGCCCGTGTTCGCATAGGTCTGGGTGGTGTGGAACTCCAGATAGTCCGCCTCGGCGCCGTTGCTGCTTCGGGAATTGGTGCCGATGAACGCGCCGGCCAGGGTCCCTTTCGGAGGCAGGACGCCGTAAATGTCCTGCTTGAGCAGCTCGATGGCGTTGAGCGCCTGCGACGTCGGCTCGACCGCCGCTCGGGCGCTTCGCTGCGCGTGGAAACCCGTATAGAGGGCCGTGTAGAGACACGACGCCGTGACCACCATCAGCGTCATCGCGACGAGCAGTTCGAGAAGCGTAAAACCACCGATCTGGTTCCGGATGCGAGTCATCTCACTCCTCCTCCGGATAGACCAGTGTGCTGAGCGTGACCTGGCGCTGCCGGCCCTGCGAGGTCCAGAGCACTTCCACATCGAGTTGACGGACCGTCGACTCCGTCCAGTTGGAGACCTCGGCGTTCCACTGGTAGCCGGGCCAGTCGGCGCCGAAGTCGCCGCCCTTGCCGCCGGTCTCCCAGTCCCTGGAAGCGACCAGCTCGGCCAGCTTGGTGCTCGCCAGCGAAACCGCCTCGATCTCCCGCCGCGACTGGCCCGCCAGACGCGTGCAGAGAGAAATGGTCCGCATCGCCACCGGCATGATGATGCCGATCAGCACCACCGTCGCCAGAAGCTCGACGAACGTGAAGCCGCCCTGGCGGACGCTTCGGACTCTATTTTCTCGCTGCGTATTGGTCATAGGCCTCTTCGCTCTCGACAATCGAGAACGACTCCGTGACGGTAGGACACGTGACCTCCAGGGCCTGTCCCTTGCGATCGATCAACCGGATGGTCGCCGCGGTGACCGTGCCTTGCGGCGTGAACTCCACGAACACCTTCCCCTTCTCCTGGTCCACGTCTTCCAACTCCATGGCCATGTCCTTGGGAAGCGTGAAGACCTGTCCGAATTCTGTTTCGAGCTCTTCGAACGCCCCGGACTTCCATGCGGTCAGCCAGTAGACGCGGTCCTTCGTGTCGAAATTGAGCCGATAGACGACCCCCTCGCTGATGGCCTGCGAGCGGGCGAACTGGGTCAGCGCGAGCATCTGGGCGGCGGTGTCCTGCGCCTGGCGCGATCCGAAGAACCCGCGCAGCGACGGCGCCGCCATCGCCAGCACGGTCGAGAGGATGAGCATCACCAGGATCAGTTCCAGCAAGGTGAAGCCCATGGCTCTTGCAGATTGTGGCCTTTTCGCGCTCATGCTTTCCACGTTCGATTAACGCCTGTCCTTCGACCAGTTGGCGATGTCGTCGTCGCCGCCGAGCTTGCGGTCCGGCCCGAAGCTGTAGAGGTCGTAGCCTTCCTGGTTGTAGGTGCCCGGATAGCGATACTGGTACTCGCTGCCCCACGGGTCCTTGGGGACATCGCGTTTGAGATACGGCTGTTGCCACCCTTCGGAATCGGAGGCCGGCTTCTCGGTCAGGGCCCGCAGTCCTTCGCTGGTCGTGGGATAGCGGCCGAGATCGATCTCGAAGGCATCGAGGGCCACTTCGAGCTGGGCGATCTGCGTCCCGGCAGCGGTCACCTTGGCCTGCTTGGACCGGCCGGTGAGCTTGGGCAGCACGACGGCCGCCAATGTGGCCAGAATGACCAGCACCAGCATCAGCTCGATCAACGTGAAGCCCTGAGAACCTGTAGCTCGTTGCCGACGAGAGGCACGTCCGTTTGTGTTTTGAAGCTGTGATTTCATGTCCATTCCCAACCCAACAGTCTGCGACTTTGATATGCCTGCCGGATGACACCAGAGGCATCCGACTTCTTCCGGCTCATGTTCCTGACACCAACGTCAGCGAATCAGCTCCTGGAGGTTGAAGATCGGCAGAAGCATTCCAATCACCACCGTCCCCACCAGCACCGCCATGAGGAACAACAGCGCCGGTTCGATCAGGGTAACCATCATCTTCAGGTAGCGGTCCAGGTCGGCTTCGTAGGCGCCGGCCAGGCGGACCAGTTCCTTGTCGAGGCGCCCGCTCTCCTCCGCGACGGAAACCATTTCGATCACCGCCGGCGGAAACAGCACGCGACAGCCCTCCAGGCTGCGCGCCAAGGGCTGGCCCTTCTGCACGTTTTCTGTGGCGCTGCTGACCGTATCGGCAAGCACCTGGTTTCCGATGGCCTCCTTGGCCACCCGCAGCGAGGCAATCAGGGGCACGCCGGCCCCGACGAGCGTTCCGAGCATTCGACAGAACCGAACCAACGCGAACCGCGCCACACCCGTGCCGAACAACGGGACTCGAAGCAGCAGCCCCTCCATCGTACGCCGGCCCTCTTCTTTCGTCAGCATACGCTGCACGCCGAAGATGATCAGGATGATGCCGATGACCAGAACGAACCAGTATTTCGCGAGGAGGTCGCTGGCGGCCACGATGTACCGCGTCAGCGCCGGAAGCGAACCACCGAATTCCTCGAACATCGTCGAGAACCGCGGGATGAAGAACATCAGCAGAAAGACCATGATGCCCGCCGAAAGCACCGCCAGAATGATCGGATAGACCAGGGCGCCTTTGACGCGGCCCTTGAGATCGGCTTCGCGGGCCCGGAACGTGGCGATCTGCTCGAGCACGATATCGAGGAAACCGCCGGTTTCGCCGGCTCGCACCATGGCCACGTAGATCGGCGAGAACGCGCTGGGATGCAGGCTCAAGGCATCGGCCAGGGCCATTCCGCCGGAGACCTGGTCATGCACGGTCGCCCAGAGTTTCCTGGAGGCTGTGCGGGAGGCCTCACGGCTGAGGATGCCCAGCGCCCGGCTCATGGGCACGCCGGCCGCCAGCAGATTGGCCAGTTGGCGGGTGAAGGCGTCGATCTCACGCTTGGAAACCCCTCCGACCCGCGAGAGCCATCCCTGCGACCGAACCTCTTCGGCCTTCTCCACCGAGACGGGGCAAAGCTTGCGGCCGTAGATCTGCTCGATGGCGCTGGCGCGGTCGGCCGCAATGAGCTTGTCGACGGTTTCGCGTCCGGTTGCATCGATCGCTTTGTAGGTGAATGTCGCCATGGTTTACTCTTGCCGCTCGTGCGACGTGTCGGCCACATCCATCGGCTCGAACATATCGTCCTTGGTGACTCTCAGGATTTCCTCCACCGTGGTCCGACCCGCATGCAGATGGCGGAAACCATCGTCGCGCAGGCTGGTCATCCCCTGCTTGGCCGACGCGGTGCGAAGATCGCGCGGCGAAGCATTGTCGAGGATCAGAGAGCGAATATCATCGGTGACCACCATCATCTCGAAGATGCCCATCCGACCCCGATAACCGGTGCCCTGGCAATTCCGGCAGCCACGACCCCTGTAAAGGATGGGGGGCAGTCGGTCGCCGAACCGCCGGCGAAGCGGAGCCACCTCCTGCTCGGGCAGCTCTTCCTTGCACTCGGGGCAGATCGTCCGCACTAGACGCTGGGCAATCACCGCCTCCAGCGACGACGCGACCAGATAAGGCTCGATCCCCATATCCACCAGACGCGTCAGGGCCGTCGGCGCGTCGTTCGTGTGCAGCGTCGAGAACACCAGGTGGCCGGTCAGCGACGCCTGGATGGCGATCTCGGCCGTCTCGACGTCGCGGATTTCGCCGACGAGCACCACGTCGGGGTCGTGCCGCAGAATCGACCGCAGGCCGCTGGCGAAGGTCAGTCCCGCCTTGCGCGAGACCTGGATCTGATTGATGCCGTGAAGCTGATACTCGATGGGGTCTTCGATCGTGATGATCTTACGCTGAATGTCGTTGATCTGCGAAAGCCCGGCGTAGAGCGTGGTGGTCTTGCCGCTGCCGGTCGGGCCGGTCACCAGGATGATCCCATGAGGTCGTTCCAGGATCATCTTCGTGACTTTCAGGTCGCGATCAGACATCCCGAGCTTGTCGAGCCCGAGCAGCACCGAGGAACGGTCCAGAAGGCGGAGCACCACCGCTTCTCCGTACAACATCGGGATCACCGAAACACGAACGTCGATCTCGTGGTCGGCGATGCGAATCTTGATGCGCCCGTCCTGAGGGATGCGCTTCTCCGCGATGTCGAGCTTGCTGAGAATCTTCAGACGCGAGACGATGGCCGCCTGGAACTGCTTGACCTCCGGCGCCACCGAGGCTTCCTGGAGCACCCCGTCGATGCGATACCGCACGCGCAAGGTTTCCTCGAACGGCTCGATGTGCACGTCGGTGGCGCGCATCTCGATAGCTTCGCTGAGAATCTGGTTTACAAAACGGATGATCGAGGCGCCCTCTGCGGCGTCCGTCAAATCCATGTCATCGTCGGAATCGGTGTCGATCACCTGGAGACCGTTCTCGCCGGCCTCCGAGAGCATCGACTGCACCGTGTCGGCGCCGACGCCGAGATGCTGCTTGATGCAGCGATCGATGTCCGCCAGCGGCGCCAGGGCGACCTGAAAATCCTGGCCGGTGGCCAGACGAAGCTCGTCGATCGCGGAGGTGTCGAACGGATTGCTCGTGACCACGAGCACCCGGCCGTCACCGTTCTCGACGGGCATGACGTGCTTGTCCAGGAGAACCCGCGCCGGAAACCGCGCGAGGAACTCCTTGGAAAAGGCACACTTGTCCATCTCCACGTAGGGGCAGTCGAACTGACTGCTCCAGAAACGCAGCAGCGCCTCCTCCGCCAATCCACAAGCCGCGAAGGCCCGGGTGGGCGGCTCGCCGGCAGCGAGCAACCCATGGATTCCCCGGGCCGCGGATTCGTCGATCAGCCCCTGTTCGACCATCTTTTCCAGCAACGTATTCATGGGGCTACCAGTGGTCTTCAGTTCAACATGCCCATCAACACCAGTTGGGCTTCCTGTCGCAGCGTCAGCACCTGCTTGAGTTCCTGCTGTGCCGTCGCCAGTTCCGCCTTGGCCTTCTCTTTGGCCGCCCGCAGCGCGGTGAGCTTGGTCTTGATCTCATCGGGTGTGGCCGCGGTGTTTTCCAGCGTCGTCTGGAGGGCCTCTGAGGCCGTATCTACAGCCGTGGGTTCGCCCTGGCCCATAGGACCACGACGCCCGCCGGGACCTTCAGGACCGCCAGGACCGCCTTGGGCACCGCCACGTCGGCCAGCCATGCCCATGCGGAACATGCCGCCGGCGCCGGTGTTGACCTGCCGACTGAGGTTCATGACCTTCATGACGCGCGGGCCAAGAACCTTCCATTCCTCGGCGGTCGCGCCCAGTTGCTCCTGCATGCGCTGCTGCATCATCTGCTGCATGCGCTCCGGATCGAAGTCGCGCGGTCCCCGGTCTCCGCCCGGACCCTGGCCTTGCCCGCCGCGTCCCTGGGGTTGGGCGATGCACAGACCTGCCGCGATGAGTGCGACGATGCAGCCCACGATTCCGATGCTGATGCCTTTTCTAACCATGTTTGTTCTCCTTTCAATGGGTCTGTTTGACTTCACCTGCTGCTATGGGGTTCCAGCGGACCCGACGGGAGCCCATCCGCCACCGTCATGGTGGCAAGATCCTCCCGGCGGTCACATGCCCGCCATGCCTTTCCGCAAGATTCTCCCTTCTTCGTTTCAAAGAGCCGCAAGGCAAACACGTTGCGTCTGACATTCCACCGGGTCAGTGGTTCAGCAGGTACGTCCGGTTACACGGAATCGTCGCATTCGAAGGCCCCGGCCCACCCTTCCAGCTCCTGCGCAACAGAGGACGCCGACCGCCGGAGGCGTATTTCACCTTTCGGTCGATTCTGTCCGTCATTGAACACGGGCGATCATCAGGCGAAGACGAGACAACCGGCAGGACCGCGCCGCTGTATCCACGAAGCCTCAGCCGGTCCATGGGCAACCGGTTGGCCTCTCGCGGCATGCCCCACACAACATCTCGGCGATCCTCCGTGCCCGCACAGCAGATGAAAAATTCAGGGTACCGTGGGGGGCCGGATGATGCAACCGTTATTGTCAGCCCGGCGGGATTGGGGGGGTGTGCAGATTTCAGGGGGCCGCCATTCCATATCCGCCATCCCCAAGGCTGCGCCTTGAGGCTGCCACACGCGTGCCAGGATGTTTTCACACGCGCGGAATCTGCGCAGCCGGACCACCCCGCCGGACTGCGAAGTGGCGATGGAAGACACTGGGATGAAGGCGTCTTACGCCGCCGTCATGGCCGGCGTGCCGAAGGTTCAGGACGATCTTCCGGGGGATCCGAAATCGGGGTCTGGATCGCCATGTCCGATGGGGACCATGACGGGGTGTCGTTGCGGCTCGGCAGAGGGGCCTTCCCGCCCGTCCGCAGGTACATCCGTGCACGCCCGCGCCTTTTCGGGACTATGGGGCCACTGGAGAAGATCTCCCAAGACAAGTTTGGCCAAGGGTTTATGGCAATGTCGGGCGATGTTCTCGAACCAGGTCACCATTGCGGCGACCACGTCGGGGTCCAGTTCGTACCCAGCCGAGTCCTTCAGAATCCGCAGGGCCTCCGAAACGCTGCGCGTCTGGTGGTAGGCTCGCGCGGCAGTCAGAGCATCAAACATATCGGCCACGCTGATGACCCGCGCACCCAGCGGAATGGCGGTCTTGGCCAGGCCGTCGGGGTAGCCCTGGCCATTCCATTTCTCATGGTGGTGACGGACGATCTGGACTTCCCTCTCCAGGAAGCTCATTTTCTCCAGGATGCGGACGGCGATTATCGGATGCTGTTCGACCATCGCCCGCTCGTGGGCGTTCAGCTCATCCGGCTTGCACAGGATCGCGTCGGGGATGCCGATCTTGCCGATGTCATGAATCATCGCCGCCCGCCGGATCAGGTCCACATGCTTGGGTCCCAGACCCATGGTCTGGGCAATGCCCACCGAGTAGTGCATCACGTTCTCTGTGTGCGTCTTGGCATAGGCGTCCTTAGCCTCCAGAGCCTGGACCAGGCCCCAGATGCTTTCCATGAACATCTTCTCGGCCTTCTCGGAGAGGCCCGCCACACGCCGCTGAAGCGACTTGATCCGGTCGATTTCGATGTCGTTGGCGCTCAGAAGCTGCGCCATGTTCGCGTCCCAGATGCGAACGCGGTTGCGCCCGGAATTCTTGGCGTCGTACAGAGCCAGGTCCGCCCGCCGCATCACGTCGCGCGGATCGTTGTGCTCGAAGTCGCTCTCGGCCACGCCGCAACTGATCGACACGGAGGTGTCCTGGGGAAGCCGGATCGTCTGGGCCTTCGTGCGAATCCGCTCGAGCAAGACTCTGGCATCCACAGCCCTCGTCTCGGGCATGAGGATGACGAATTCGTCGCCGCCGTAGCGAGCCAGCACGTCCGGAACACGTTTCTCGGCCTTCATGCAGGCAGCCAGCCGCCGGATCGCCTCGTCGCCGGTCGCGTGGCCCAGAACATCGTTGACCATCTTGAAGTGGTCGAAATCGATGATGGCCACAGAGAATGGTCGCTTGTACCGTTCGGATCGCGCGCATTCGGCCTGCAACTTGTCTTCGAGCAGCTTGCGGGAGCCCACCCCCGTCAGCGCGTCGGTCAACGAGCTGAGCCGGGCCTGCTGGTATCGCGTAGCGTTGGTCAGGTGAGCGGTCAGAATCTCACGGGTGAGCTTGGCTTTGTAGGATATGAGTTCCCGATTCGATGCGATAGCCGGGTCCAGACCGCACATGCACAGGTAGCCGGACAGGCGTTTCTCTTTGCCCATGCCGGCCTCCTTGAGCCCGACCACCTCCAGTGGGATGACCACGCGCGGGGGCTTGCCTCCGCAGCTCTCGCACTCGGGGGAGATCTCGTCTGTGCAATACCCGCCTTCGGTGGACTGTTGCAGGATCGTCACGGCCTCGTCCATGTGCCCGCCCAGACAGGGGCACCGATTGGAGCTGAGCAGTTCCGGCGTCTGCCCCTCCTGGCCGCTCGGGTAAAGACAGAGAATGCAATTGAAGGCCCCGAACAGCTTTGGGACCTCCGCCGCCGCGATCTCGACCGCCTCGCCCAGGTCGATGCTCTTGAGGCAGTTCGACAGCATGGCCACTTCCTCGGCCGCCGCTCGGTCCTCCAGGAGCTGGCGTCCCATGATATCCCTGGCGGAAAGGATACCTACGACGACTCCGTTGTCGACGATGGGAAGGTGGCGGATACGGTGCCGGGCCATGATCTCGCGGACCTGGCTGGTGGGCGTCCCGGGGGCACACGAGATGATCTGGTGGGTCATGATCCGGTCAACGGTTGCCGAATCGCCGTTCTCGGCCGACTCGGCGATGAAGTGGGCGATATCCCGCTCGGTCACCAGGCCGATAAAATCGCCGTTCTCATCGTTGACGATCAGGCAGCCGACCTTGTGGGCGAGCATTTTGGCGGCAGCCTGCTTGATGTTGTCATTGCGGCCGATAGTGACGATCCCGGCCGGACGTTCGCCAGATTCGAGCATCGTTGGCCCTTAGCAAGGTCCGTGTTCACATTATGTTCCACGTTCCTGTCCCCCCATGGGAAAAGGTATCGACCCGGCAGGCGGGGCACTTTAGCGCCCAAATCGCAGGCGACCCGTAACGCCTGGCCCTGCCACGCGGCCGAATACACCGGTCCGCCAGGGGATTGCCTGACGGCGAGCGCCCGCAAGGGCCCGGCCAAAGACGCCAGAACCTTGCGGCTCCGTATGTTGGAAGAAAGCCCCTCTTGAGCCAGATTGAGCTCCAGGCACCCAGAAAATCGACTTTGGCTCGAAAAAAACGTTACACGACTCTGATATAATGGCACTGAATACCGGTAAACGTGATTTACAGGGTTGGGTACCCCGCATGGAGATGCAGGCAGACTACATCGAACTGGTCGAAAAGGCCCGTGGAGGCGACAGACAGAGCCTCAACCAACTGGCCGCCGTGGCGAGGGAACGCCTGCGCACGTATGTCTACCGCTTGACCCTCAAAGAGGACCTAACGCAGGAAATTGTTCAGGAGAGTTTGTTAGAAATGTGCAGAGTACTGGGCAAACTCAAACAGACAGATCGCTTCTGGTCCTGGCTGTACGGCATCGCCACCAACAAGCTACACCGCCATCATCGAACGGAAAAGGCTCTGAAGAAGGCTGCCGCATCAGAAGAAAGGCGTCGCGGACCCATGCGGGAACGACAGGGAGGGCTCGAAACCTTGGTCAGCCTGGAACTCAAGCAGATCGTCTCCAAGGCCATGCAGAAGCTGCGAACGCGCCATAAGGCTGTGCTGGTCATGCGATGCTACGATTGCATGTCGTATGCCGAAATTGCCGATTCTATGGGTTGTAGCGAGTTCAGCACCCGGATGCTCTTCGTTCGAGCCAAGAAGGCGCTGCAAAAGGAGCTTTCCCGCAACGGTTTCGGCAAGGGGTCCCTGCTGGCGGCCCTGGTCGTCTTCGGCAAGATGACGGCCCCCAGCGAGGCGGC
>CAZNSM010000018.1:40096-44302 GCA_964575615.1 uncultured Pirellulales bacterium
GGGCCGGTAATGCTTCGGGCCGAACTCCGCGGCCAAACCGATGGATCGTCCCAGCAGAGGCTGCAGGACGACCGGGCCAACTACTGCTATCAGGACGGCGCCGTCTCGGTCAACAATCATCGCATGTGGTTGAACGACCTGAGCGTGATGAGGCTGCCGACGGACAGCCGCGCGATGGCGAGCGCCCTGTCGCGGGCAGACGGCAAACCGGATGGCATGCAGCCGGTTACCGCCAGGGGCCGGGACCTGCTCGTGATTGTGGAGCGTCAGGAGCAGGACGGGCAGATCCGGACGACGCGGCCTGTGACGGTCCGGCACAGCAACGTTCTGGAGGAAGACTACTTCCAGAGCGACTGGTCGGCCGGCGTGGCGCCGCAGGACAATCGAGACACCATGCACGCTCGCGGGTGGACGTACATGCGAATCCGCGGCCAGGTCGGCGGCCAGGACATCACCGGCGCCGGGAGAATTCCGTTCGTCTACGCGACCAGCCGTGAACACAGCCCGTGGCTGCGACTGACCACCGCCGACGGGACGACCCTGATCGACGGCCCGGCCGGCGCGATCGTCCAGGACCCCAACGGGGCGACCAAGGCCCGCTATCCTCAGGGCAGCTTCCTGAGCGGCATGAACCGCCCCTGGATGGGCCTGCACGTAATGGACACGGTCCGTCGCGACGCCGCCGAGCAGCGCATCTCCTTCCGGACCGAGCTGTTGAACAACGGCCGCGACGTCCAGGTGACCGTCGTTCGGGATACAGACAAGCTGGTCTATACCATTGATCTTGATGCAGACGTGATCCGGAGGATCGAGTTCCTCCAGGCCCAGAGACCCGTGGGACATCTGGACTTCGAGTATCTCCAGGATCTCGACGGCGATCTGAGCGAATTCAAGGCTCCTGCGGGCGGCACCGAGCGGACCAGCCTGCGACAGAGTCAGGGCATCCTCTGGCTGGTGCAACTGGCCAAGGGAGCGTTCGCGGATTAGAGCGCAACGGGCCGGAGTCGTGCTAACTGTGTATGCGTTTTTCTCCGATAGAAGCAGATCGAAGCTCATTGCGAATACTTCTGTCGGAACAGGATGAGTTGGGTGACAAGGGGGTTGATGATGTTGAGGAAACGGCCGATAACATCGAGAGCCGAAAGGCCTCGATGGTGGATCGAAGCCGGATGGAGAGCCGATGGCGGGCAGGCGCCTGCCGAGGGCATCCCTTCGGGTCGGCCGGTTCCCGTTCCGTATTCTGCAATGGCTTCGCCGAGGGCTTTTCTCACCATCGCCTCATTCTTGGAAAGCGCGGATATCCATCCACGGATTGGGGCGACCGAACAACCCTCGCGTGCGACGGGAACGGCATGGCGGCCGACCGAAACACGCGAGATCCCTGCACTGCATCCGGCAAGGAAGGATGCAAAGTCGAATCGTGCGTGTGGGTCGCCGGGGGAACCACAGCCACATCAAGGACGTCCACAAGGCACGGATGCACCCGACGACAGTACCGGTGGAACCTGGGGGGATGTCTTCAAGACCGAAGACGCATTCAGCGGCATGGCACGGAGCTCTGCTGAGGGAGTTCCTGGCCTGTCGGTCGCCAGGGGTGATGACGGAACGCACGATATCCCACGAGGCTCCGGGGCCGGCGCTTTCGCTGCCCCCGGAGCCTTTTTGCAGCCCCGGAGCAGGTGCCGGATTTGGCGGCTCCTATGAGAGCGATCAGAGTTGCACAATACGGGATGCTGTTTCTGTGCATCGTGGCTTTTATTGCGGGTCCCGTGCGCGCGGACTGGACCTATACATACGCCGATGACTTCGAGACGGACAGAGCCCAATCGGACAGCTACCTCCACTCGGTCATCGGATCGGAAGGGGTAACCCCGCTTCCCGGGCCGTACCTGTATTACCTCTACGGCAGCCAGGGCAGGGGCCTGGCCTTCGTCGATCACAAGGATCAGCCGGCCGAACTGAGCTACTGCTTCCCGATCGACTCGACCCAGGGACAGCGAGTCGTGAAGGGGACGCTGGAGATCGACGTTTCGTTCCCGAGCACGGCCACCATCTCCCAGTGGGAGCCGGGCCGCCTGTCGTACAAGACCTCCAGCAACGGGATGACTTGGTCCGAGCCCGTGTCTCTGAGCGCCGGACACCGTAGTCTGCCCATTTCCTCGGCGGAGGGAACCTGTTACATCACGTTCTCAGGCACACGGGCGGTGATCGACAACCTCAGGGTTTCGCTCTACTCGCCCGCGGCGACCATTTACGTTCCGGGCAACTTCGCCACGATCCAGGCCGCCATCGACGCCGCCGGCAGCGGCGACGTCATCGAGGTCTCGCCCGGGACCTATTCGGGCGACGGCAATCGCGACATCGATTTTCGCGGCAAGGCCATCACGGTGCGCAGCACCAGCGGGGCCTCCAGCACGTTCATCGACTGCAAACCTACCTCCGCGGCCAACCTGGACGGGCACCGCGGATTCTACTTCCACTCGTCGGAGGGGGCCGCCAGCGTGCTGTCGGGCTTCACCATCCGGCACGGACGCATCTTTGGAGCACAGATTCCGTCGAGCACCTCGTCCTGGAGCCGAAGTCCCAACCATCCGATCGGCGGAGGCATCTACTGTGAATTCAGCAGTCCCACCATCGCCGATTGCATCATCCTCGACTGTGGCGCCGAGGTCGGTGGCGGCATCGGCGGCGTCGGCGGGGCCCCGACCATCTCGAACTGCACCATCCACGATTGCGTCGCCGGCGAGTTCGGCGGCACCGCAACCGGTGGTCGCGGCGCCGGCATTGGCCTGATCGGGCAATCGGGCGCCACAATCGTCAATTGCACGATCGAGGACAACGCCGCGTATTACGACAGCCTCGGCGGCGGCCTCTACTGCTGGGAGAGTATCGTGACCGTCGCCGGGACCCGGATCACCGGCAATTTTGCGCCCGGCAATCTGACCGGCGGAGGAGCCTACTGCGCCGGACGTGACACGGATGTCACCTTCCGCAACTGTGTCTTCTCCGACAACACCGCCAGCGCCGGCGCCGGCATCTTCGCGGAGTGGAAATCGTCGTTCGGGCCGGCGTCGCGCCGCACGAGCGTCACGGTGGCCAACTGCACGATCGCACAGAATCGGCTTTCCACCACATCCGGGTCGCCCGCCGGCGGCATCCAGTCCACCGCCGTGGATATCTTCGTCAATTCGTCCATCGTCTGGAACAACGACGGCGCTGCACTGAAGATCGTCGAGCCGGTCCTGCGCGACCCCGTCGAATACTCCGACATTCAGGGCGGTTACGCGGGAGACGGCAACATCAACGAGGATCCACTGTTTACCGACGCGTGGAACGAGGACTATCATCTGCAATCGCAGGTGGGTCACTACAGTCCGGGCAGCAGCATCTGGCTCACCGCCGGCGGCCACAGTCCGTGCATCGACACAGGCGATCCGTCCGAACCGGTCGGCGAAGAGCCTCCGCCCAACGGCGATCGCATCAATATGGGCGCCTATGGCGGGACCCGGCAGGCGAGCAAGGGACGCGAGCACTTCGTCTATCACGTCGACGGAACCAGCGGCAGCGACGCATACGGCGGGTCCAGCCGGACCTATGCCTTCCGAACCATAAGGCGGGCCGTCGATCTGGCCAGGAATGGTGACACCATCCTCGTCTGGCCGGGCGTCTATTCCCTCAGCCCCGCCGATGAAGTGACCTTCAACCGCAAAGCGATCACCATTCAGAGCGCCGCCGATGCCGCTGTCATCATGGCGACGAAAGGCTATGCGTTCTCGTTCTGGGGCGCGGAGAGCTCTCAGAGCGTTGTCGCAAATTTCGTGATCACCGGCTGCGGGGAAGGGGCCATCCTCTGTGACCAGGGGGCCTCGCCCACGTTGAGAAACCTGACAATCGTCCGCAATGACTTCGGCATCAGAGCCTACGGCGGCGCCGACCCGGGCATCGTCAACTGCATCCTTTGGGAAAACGGCACGGGAGACCTGTTCCAGTGCAAGGCGCGATACAGTTGCGTCCAGCAGGGCACGGTCGACAAGAACGCGGGCAACATCAACAAGGACCCGCTGTTCGCCGATCCGGACAACGGCGATTTTCACTTGAAGTCCAAGTATGGTCGCTACGTCGCCCAGCGGGACGACTGGGTCACCGATTCGGTGACGAGCCCGTGTATCGACACCGGAGACCCGGACGAGTATCCGCGTGCCGAAC
>CAZNSM010000018.1:44402-48404 GCA_964575615.1 uncultured Pirellulales bacterium
AATTGTGCTTGTCAGGGGCTACACAGGGCCTTACAATGGGTAACCGTAAAGGTAGAAGGGAAAAACTACCTAAAATCCGGAGGGTCGTGAGATCAGCACGAGATGGCATAACATCTCGGTAAGAGCCGGTGACGCCAGGGCTTTCACGCTGGTGGAGATGATCGTGGTCATCTCCATCATTTCGGTGCTCATGGGCATTCTCGTTCCGGCGGCAAACCTTGTCAGGCGTCAGGCGCGCGCGCTGCTGGGAATGCGCAACCAGCGAGAGATCAGCAACGCGCTGACGCTCTACGCCATGGACAACAAAGATCGCTATCCGCAGTCGGTGGCCACCGTCGGCACCGGCGAGGAGTGGAGTTGGTCCGATCCTACGAAGATGATCGGTATCAAGGAGCGAAGTCCGCAGGTGCATCGCGCGATGAGCGCCTACCTGGCGGACTACATTCCCGACGCCAAGACGATGTTCTGCCCGAACGCGCCTCAACGTTACAAGTATCTCCAGGAAGCGTGGGACGCCGGAGACGACTGGAACAATCCGGACACAGCGCCCCGGACCGACCCTCTCGGTGGGACATACTGCTTTTACTGGAACTACGTCGGCTATCTATCCGAAT
Organism: uncultured Pirellulales bacterium; assembly: GCA_964575615.1. Lineage (GTDB taxonomy): Bacteria > Planctomycetota > Phycisphaerae > Sedimentisphaerales > Anaerobacaceae > Anaerobaca. Next base: position 45,017 of record CAZNSM010000018.1, read on the forward strand.
CGCAGACACTGTTCCGAGGTCCGACCGGTCCGGCCAGCATGGGGCGATACAATCAGCTCCTGGTTACGGACTACTTCGGCCACGATCACTGGCGCAGCCCCGGCGCGTTCGGCAGTTGCGAGAGACTCAAGGGGGCCAGGATCGTTGAGGAAACCCAGTTGCTGTCCTCGTACTGGGCCGTCGATGGCGATCCACTGGAGGCCATGCCCGACGTGAAACTCCGAGCAGCCTTCACCGATGGACACGTCGAAACCTACTCCTCCTCGGACGTCGTGCCCATGAAGATCTCCACCACGCCCGAAGGCGTCCCGCCCTATCCGGACGGCTTCGCGGGCGGCACGTTCTTCGTTCCGAGAAGCGCGATACCTTAGGATCGACGGAACCGGTTCCGACGATCCCCCCTCGTGCATCGCAATGTCCTTTACACAGCGGACGCCATCCTCGACGGGCCAAGGCTCGCGCAGGCCGTCGGTCACACGATGTCGAACACCTTCGTCAGTTGCGTAATCTCGAAAACCTTCTGGATTTTGGGGTCGAGGTTGAACAACTGCAAATGGCCGCCGTGGTCGATCACCCTCTTGTGGACCTTCACCAGCAGCCCCAGGAAAGCCGACGACATGAACCGCACGTTTTCGAAATTCAGGACAAGCTTCCTGTTCAGGTTTTCCTTGATGACCGGACGCAGGGCCTGTTCGAGTTTCTTGATCTGCTGCTCGTCGAGAATATTCTCGTCCGCGAAAGTGACGATGCTGACCTCGGTCCCGTATTCGACTTTGAGCTTCGGTTCTTTGAATTCCATGAGCGCCTCTGCCATGATTCTCCATTCTCCGGGAGCGGACGAAACCGTGTACGCTCCTCGCGACAACATGAAGCGGCATTGTAGTCGTCGCAGACCGCCTTCGCGACAAAAAAACCGCAGAAACTCACGGACCAGCCCCCTGGGCGTCTTCCTTACGCCGGGTTCGACTCCGCCAGGGCGCCGAGGATAGCAACCCCGTTGAACATCGCATGCATGAAGATGGGGCGGAACAGCGATCCGCTTTTCTCATACGCATACCCCAGCCCGATCGACAACACGAACAGCGCCGGCCAGTGCGGCTTGTCCCCGTGCACAACGGCGAATAGCGCCGACGTCAGGAAGATGGCCGGCCACGGCCCGGCCAGATACGAGCGAAGCACCGTCTGGAACAGGCCCCGGAAAATCATCTCCTCCACCAAAGGAGCCACCACCACTGCCAGGAAAGCCAGCAATGCCAAGAGTGTGACGCTGCCATACTCGGTCATCTGCTGGAGGGCCTCGTGCCGGGGCATTTCGAAATCCCGGCCCGACGACCACTGGCTAATCCACTGCCCGACCTGCGTCGTGGCCACAATCGCCGCCAGCACGAGCGGCCAGACCGCCAAGAGGTGAAGAACGGCCGCCCCGAGATCTCTCGGGACCGTGCGCAGCCGCAGGCCGAATCCCTTCAATCCCCGCGCGAAGTGAATCGACGCCAGGGGGACAATCACGCCGAACGCAATCGCCAGCGCGACGACACACAGCACCGCCGCATCCTGAAACGCCTTCTGCCGCCCTTCGACCGGACGGACAAACGAGCCGATCAGCGACTGAACGGCAACGATGCCCACCAGCCAGAGAAAGAACGGAATGAAGGGCACGTGCGGCAGCATGTCGTTGCGGCGTGGAGGCGAATCGACCAGCGATCGGCGTCCCAACGACGTCCGCACCAGCCACGTCGAGAAGACGCCGATGCCAATCAGAGTAAGAACGTGGTCGATGGTAATGGCTGTCATGGACCTCCGTTTTCGCCGAACATCTCGAGCCGACCCCAAGAGGGTTGAAAACCGCACCCGGTCGCACTACACTACGCCGACGGAGCCGGGTCGGGCCAAGTATGGCAGAGCGGCTCTGCCTTATCAAGGAAAACAGGCCATGGACATATTTCGGATTGAAGGACCGGTCCGTCTTTCCGGTCAGGTCACTGTCAACGGCTCGAAGAACGCGGCGTTGCCGATCATGGCGGCGGCCCTTCTCGCGGAGGGGCAATCCTCGCTGGCGGGCGTTCCCAGGCTGTCCGACGTGCGGCTGTTCGGAGACCTGCTGCAAACGCTGGGCTGCCGGGTCGAGTCCGCCGCAGGCGGACCGGGGCCCATGCTCATCGACGCGACGGTCATCAGCAACCCGGTGGGCGACTACGAGATCGTCCGCAAGATGCGCGCCAGCATCTGCATTCTGGGCCCGCTGCTGGCGCGGTGCGGGCGGGCCGAGGTCTCGATGCCCGGCGGCTGCGCGATCGGCGACCGCCCGATCAATCTGCACGTGCGAGGGCTGCGCGAGCTCGGCGCCGAGATTCACCTCAAGAACGGCTACGTCATCGCCGAAGCCCCCCACGGCCTGCGCGGCGCGAGCATCTTCCTCGGCGGCTCGTTCGGCTCGACCGTTCTGGGGACCGCCAACGTGATGATGGCCGCGACCCTGGCCAAGGGGCGGACCGTCATCGAGTCGGCCGCGTGCGAGCCGGAGATCAGCGACCTGGCGAATTGCCTCAACGCAATGGGCGCCCGGATCAGCGGGATCGGATCGCCGCGGCTGGTGATCGAGGGCGTGTCGCACCTGCATCCCGTACAGTACAGGGTCATTCCCGACCGCATCGAGGCCGGGACATTCATGGTGGCGGCCGCCATCACGCGAGGCGAGCTGAAGCTCGTCAACTGCCGGCTCGACGACTTGATGGCGGTCGTGGACAAACTGCGCAACGTCGGCGTCACGGTGGAGCCGACGGCAGACGGCTGTGTCGTGGCCGGGACCGACCATCTGCGTCCCACCGACGTGACGACGCAGCCGTACCCCGGCTTCCCAACCGACCTCCAGGCGCAGCTCATGGCGCTGCTGGCGCTGGCCGAAGGCAACAGCGTGGTCATCGAGAAGATCTTCCCCGACCGCTTCATGCACGTGGCGGAGCTGAACCGCATGGCCGCAGACCTTCGCAAGGAAGGTCCGGCGGTCATCGTCGCGGGCGTCAAGAACCTCGTCGCCGCGCCGGTGATGGCCTCCGACCTGCGGGCCTCGGCGGCCCTGGTCCTGGCGGGTATGGCCGCGGAAGGCACCACGATCATCAACCGAGTTTACCATATCGACCGGGGCTACGAGCGCATCGAAGAGCGGCTCAATCCGCTCGGCGCGCAGATCTTCCGCGAGGACGCGCCCGCCCCGTAAGAACCAAACGTATAGCGCGGGTGGCAGCCTCAAGCACAGCTTGGGGATGGCTTGCTCGAGGAGGCCATCCCCAAACGCCAAGGCGTTTGAGGCTGCCACCCAGTCACCCTACATGAGAGAATCGCCATGCGTAAGAAACTCAAATCCATCAGATCCATCCTCGTGATCGGC
>CAZNSM010000019.1:0-2728 GCA_964575615.1 uncultured Pirellulales bacterium
AACTGCCTGCACTGCAAGACCTGCCAGCGCAAGTGCCCGTTCGACAACATCCGCTGGACCTGTCCCGAAGGCGGCGGCGGACCCCGCTACAAACGCATGTAGCGGGGCGCTTGACGCCCGCGTAGGGGCGAATCACATTCGCCCTCATGTGAGAACAAGACGATTCCTACGGGCGAGGCCCTCCACAGCCTCGCCCGTTTCACTTCCTGCAATCTCCGGTGATCCGGCGACTGTTATCAGTCGCTGGCCTTGCCACAGTCCCGCGGCGTCGTTCTGCCAGTCATGTGATCGCATTCCCTTCTCGGGGCCAACCGCCCGGCCCGATGGCAGCGGTTCACAGGCAGACTCATCTCCATGAGTCCCGCCAGCGGATCGATGACGATCCATGCGATGAATGTCGCCTTCAGCGTCACCGTTGCGATGTAGATCAGATGCCTGCTTGTCCCGGGAGCATCGTCGGTTGCGGCAGCGGCGCACAGCCCGGCGAGCAACGGAATCGACACATAAAGGAACATGTAGTGGCCAGTGCCGGTCAGGGGGTGCTCGGTTTCCGTACGTCGCGTCCCGCGGATGCCATGAACGAAGGCAAACAGATAGACGGAGACGAGAAACAGGAGCATGCTGGCGGAGTACCCGGACAGCGAGAAGGCCAGCCACCAGTTGCACCCCGCTCGGCGCAGTCCAGCCAGAATCAGATAGCCGACGCACGTGACCAACCAGACCGTCGCGACCATGTGGATTCGCTTGAGCGTCGTTTTCGTCGGCATGTCCATGTCGCCGGGTTCCGCCTTCTCGGCACTTGTGCCGATCAAGGGAGTTCCCAATCCGTCGTGAGATTCGGAAGACCCTGTCTGAGCTGCCGTTGACCGATGGTCGTGATCTGCTTGCCCTGTGTCGTCAGGTGTTTCAGGCCGGTCAGACTCATGAGCTGCTCCAGACCCGCATCGGTGACCTTGTTACTGGTCAGGTCCAGCCACTGCAACTGGGTAAGACCTCTGAGATAGGCCAGGCCCGTGTCCGTGATCTGCGTATTCTCCAGTCCCAGGAATTGTAGCCCGGCGAGGTCCTGGAGGTGAGCGATGCCCGCATCAGTGATCTGCGGGCCGGCCAAGGCCAATCCCTGCAATCTCGTCATGCCCGCCAGATGGGCTAGGCTGTCGTCCGTGACCTGGGTATTTGCGAGGACCAGTCCCCTCAGGCGAGGCAGATCCTTGAGATAGGCCAAGCCCGATCCTGTGATTCTGGGACTCCCCAAGAGTAGCGCCTGCAATTCGGGGAGGTTGGCCAGATGAGCCAGGCCAGCGTCGGTAATCTGGGTCTTGAGCAGGTCGAGGAACTGCAACTTCATCAGACCGTGGAGATTCTCCAGGCCGGTATCCGTTATGGGGTTGCCTTGCACAGACAGACACCACAGTCCGACCATATCTCTGAGGTGGGGGAGACCTGCATCGGTAATCTGCGTGTAGCTCAGGTCCAGGACTTGCAGCGAAGTCACCCCGGCGAGGTGGGCCAGGCCCGCGTCCGTGACTTTGGCGAAAGGCAGGCTCAAACGCTCCAACTGAGTCAGATTCCGCAGAGGGGCCAGACCCGCATCGGTGATTTGGGAAGAGACCAGATCCAGGTACCTTAGACCCGGCAACCCCGCGAGATGCTCCATGTCCGAGTCTGTGGCCATCCCCAGCATGAGGCCGGGAACGCTGTTCGCATCCAATTCACGGATGAGCCGGTTCCAGTCGTGCACCGGGGCCGAGGGTAGCACCCACCAGATCCGACCGGCGGGAATCCCCACCGGAGCATCGCCGGGCGTATGGCCAATGTGTTTCTTCGGTCCGGCCGCGATGATGGCGGGATCCAGATCCGGAAGATGAGGGAGGGTCTCTTGAACATAGACGTCGAATGTCAGATTGGAACTGAAAGTCCGCGCGACCGAGCGAGATCGGCTCGCCGCTCCGACGCGGTTCTCGCTCTCGGGCTCGGCCGGATCTTCCACTCGATCAATGACGGATATAGAAGGTCCGCTTATGGTGAAAGCGTCCACGAGAGCATCGGCCATGGCGCCGGCGGCCGAGCGAACGGAATCCTCCCGAGCGGAAGCGATCTGTACCATTGCTACATACCGGGGCGGGCTTTGCATCGTCTCCCGGACCAGTCGCGGCGGCAGGTCCTGCTCGCTCACGATCCTGCCGTCCACTATGTAGAAGCACAGTACGACCACATTGGCGCGTATGGGGGGATTGTGAAACCCGTGCATGACACAACTCAACGTGCGATTGGAGGAGGTGACGATGCTGGCCGGGGCGGTCCGATCCCATACCCAGCCGTTGGCGGCGAAACAGACTCGCGGATCGGCACGCAGGACACCGGACGGAAACGACAAACTGTACGTCACATACAGGTCGGCCCACTGTTGCGTGTTCGTGTTGGTGTAGCGCCGGTTGATGAACTCGTCCGCAACGTTGCTCTGCACATACTGTTGTACGGCCGAGGGAATCTCTATATCTATTCCCGTCCAGCCGTTTAGTGCGAGCGGGAATTCTGCCAACAGTCTTGGGAACGCATGGGGCTCCCTCATGTCTCCAGTTGCAGGCTGTGGGTTTCCTCTAGCTGCCAGCACCAGGGTTGTCGGGACGGTCAGGATGGCTGCCAGAAGGACCACGAGCGCCGTGGGGCCGCTGGGTCTTCGATAGAATCTCTTCCCCGGTCTCAACATGGTTTTGATCCTTTCCTC
>CAZNSM010000019.1:2828-14086 GCA_964575615.1 uncultured Pirellulales bacterium
ATGGCTCTGAGCAGGTTCATTGCCAGATACAGGCCTGCACCGGCGATCCAGGCGATCCCGACATAGAGCCGCACGTCCCACGGTTTGCTCAGGCGGTCGTCGATGCGCGGCGGATTTCCTTGCTCGACCCCGCCTGGTTCTACGACGGTGTGTGGCTGTGAAGGCGGACTTGACTCGGTCGCAATACCGCCTATCTGCGCGCCAGGCATGGGCTCGACCGGCACGGTCTCTGCGACAGCGGATGGGACCGCCTTCTGTGGCAGGATCTTCAGCGGCACCGCGAAGAACGGCGGCACCAGGCACTTCGCTAACACGATCAGCCAGAGCAGGTAGCGAATGTGGGCGGTCTTGTGCCGCAGGGCCCACGTGGCGCCTGCCACCGCGAGAGTCAGTAGAGCGATCTGCCAGCTCTGAGCACCCAGATAGCGGACCAGTTCGGTCAGATAGAGATTCATCGTTGCACCTCCGCAGTGAACGAGTCTATGGGTTGTCGATGAGCTTCTTCAATTCGTCAAGGTCTTCGGCTTCGAGATGGCCGTCTTGGGCCAGGAACTGCATCAGCGGTTTGGGATCGCCTCCGAAAAGCCGGTCGACGAAGTCGAGCACGGTTCGCCGGACGACCTGCTCCCGCCGGACCGCCGGGACGAAGACGTGGGCTTTGCCTTCGCTCTTGTGCTGGAGGTAGCCTTTTTCTTCCAGGCGGCGCAGCAGGGTTTGTACGGTTTTGTAGGCGATCTTCCGCTCCGGCGGCAGGGCCTCGCAGACCCCCTGGACGGTAGCCTCCTCAAGCTGCCAGACCAGCCGCAGGATCTCGGTTTCCGCCGGACTCATCGCACGCAAGTGCTCCTTGGTCATAGCCATCTCCTCTTACAAATGCCAGATATTATTATCGTACAAATGTAAGACATGTCAACAGGAAAAACAAAAATCTTTTCCCAGAACCCAACCGTTGCCTGGAAACCGGCCGCAGTCGCTCCCAATAGGTTGTCGCAGGGGGCTTGTTGCAGAGAAGCCCCGAATCGCGTAGAATTCTCCGCGTCGGACCCGGCCCCGGCCGCCTTGGGGAGGGGACGGACCGTTGCCGTGGTGCCATGCCTAAGGGGAGATTCCTTCATGGTCACGCCGGTAGGCGGTGTACAGCAACTTCCTTGAAAAGAGGTGTGGATGGCCAAGAAACCGAAAGCCAAGCTGATCATCGACGGACGCGAGCTCGAACTCGACATCATCGAGGGCACCGAGGGCGAGCGCGCGATCGATATCACCAAACTGCGGGCCGAGACCGGCTACATCACGATGGACCAGGGCTACGCCAACACCGGCAGTTGCATCAGCAACATCACCTACATCAACGGCGAAGAAGGCATCCTTCGCTACCGCGGCTACAGCATCGAAGACCTCTGCGAGCGGTCCACGTTCACGGAGGTGTGCTACCTGCTGCTGCACAACCGGCTGCCGACCCTGGAACAGCGGGAGAATTTCTCGCGCCTGCTCAACGAGCACTCGCTGCTGCACGAGGACATGCGTCACCTCTACAACTTCTTCCCGGGCGACGCGCATCCGATGAACATCCTCGGCACGATGGTCAACGCGATGAGCAGCTTCTACCCGAACGTCGATCTGCTGTCGATGCGCGACAACATCGACATGACGGCCACGCGTCTGATCAGCAAGATCCGCACCACGGCCTGCTACGCCTACAAGAAGAGCATCGGCGAGCCGGTCGTCTACCCGAAGAAGGAGCTCAAATATTGCGAGAACTTTCTGCGGATGATGTTCTGGTCGCCCGTGAACAACTACGAGCTGCGGGAGGACCACGTCCGGGCGCTCAGCGTGCTGCTGATCCTCCACGCCGATCACGAGCAGAACTGCTCGACCTCGACGGTTCGTCTGGTGGGCAGCGCGCACGCCAATCTGTACGCGTCCATCTCGGCCGGCATTTCCGCCCTGTGGGGTCCGCTTCACGGCGGCGCCAATCAGGCGGTCATGGACATGCTCAGCAAGATCCAGCGCCACGGCGGGAAGATCAAGAAGTACATCGACATGGCGAAGGACAAGGAATCGAGCTTCCGGCTGTCCGGTTTCGGTCACCGCGTGTACAAGAACTACGATCCCCGTGCGCGGATCATCAAGAAGATCTGCATGAAGGTTCTCGAAGAGGAGGCGGCGCATCAGCCGTTGCTGGACATTGCGCTGCGTCTCGAAGAGGCGGTGCTCAAAGACGATTACTTCATCAGCCGCAAACTGTATCCCAACGTCGATTTCTACAGCGGCCTGGTCTACACCGCCCTGGGATTTCCCACGAATATGTTCACCGTCCTGTTCGCCATCGGCCGCATGCCTGGATGGATCGCCCACTGGAAGGAGATGGTCCGCGACCCGAAGGCGCGGATCGGCCGGCCGCGACAGATCTACACCGGCATGCGCGAACGACAGTACACGCCCATCGAAGAACGCACGTAAGGGCCTGGTGATATCGGGTGGAGACCGACATGATCGACTTGCTCAGGAATCGGCGGAGCATCCGTCAGTACCTCGACCGCCCGATCGAGCCCGAGAAGATCGAGCGGCTCAAAGAGGCGGCGCTGCGAGCCCCATCCTCGCGGAACATCGATCCGTGGGAGTTCATCTTCGTCGACGACCGCGAGTTGTTGGCGAAGCTGGCGGCATGTAAGCCTCATGGAGCCGGCTTTCTTAAGGGAGCGGCACTGGGGATCGTCATCTGCGGGGACGGCGCGCAAAGCGACGTCTGGATCGAGGACTGTTCGATTGCCTCGATCCTCGTGCAGATGGCAGCGCAGTCGCTGGGACTGGGCAGTTGCTGGATTCAGGTCCGGCAGCGAATGCACGACGAAAAGGTCAGCTCCGAGCAGTACATTCAGAAGCTCCTGGGCATCCCTGAGCACATCCAGGTCGAGTCCATCGTGGCGGTCGGCTATGCGGCCGAGCGGAGGACGCCCTTGCCGGCCGAGGAGCTGAAGACCTCGAAGGTGCACCTCAACCGGTTCTGAGGCCGGATCGAGAACGGGTCACTCGATCACCACCTCCTGTACGCCGGCCGACCACTTCTCGTCGAGCACGATCTCGATCTTGATTGCGTCGGTCTCGACAGCGTCGAACGTCACCGTATTGAACGCATCCTTCTGAGTGCCATAAGAATCGGTTGTGCTGACGGGCTGGAAGGCGCCGGCGGCATCGCGATAGAGCACACGCCATGACTGCGGCACGCGGCAGCCGCCGTGATCGCTGTCGTCGAACCAGTAGACCTGGACGCGGGAGACTCTCTCCTTGCGGTCCCACTCGAACCGAAGCCACTCGGTGGTGTTCTTGTGCGGCCAGAAGTCCAGTTGCCCGGCCGAGGCGTCGGCAGAGTTGGCCGGCACGATCTGGTCTTTGATCGCGTCGAGCGACTTGTGGACGAACGAGGCGGTTGTCCGGCTGGTGTAGGCCAGCGTATCGGCCGGCTCCGGATAGGCGGCTTCCGGCATGCGGGCCGGCCAGACGGTCATCGGGCTGCGTCCCCGATGCGCCCAGGCGTAGTAAGGAATCGCAGTGAAGGGCTGCTCTCGTGTCAGGACGACGTCTCCTTCGAGCGTGCGTTTGGCGGTCCGGGCTTTGCCCGTGATCACCGTGACGCCGCCCAGCAGGTCGGGGCGGTGCTTGGTCTTGAGCTTGGCATCGTCCGAGATCACCAGACTGAGGACCGCGGCGTCGTTGTCATGCCCTTCGAGGCAGAAGACCAATGGGCCCCGTTGGAGGGCCACCTTGCCCCGGTCGGCCTGCACGGCTTCGTGAGCGACGATCCGGCGGACCGGCATGGGCAGACGCAACTCGATGGTGTCGCCCTTTTCCCATCGGCGTTCGATGCGGGCATATCCTCGCACGACCGGCGGCGAGATGCGTTTGCCATTGACCTCCAGCTTCGGTTCGTCCTTCACGGATTCTACGAACCGGTACAAGTCGCTCGGGACCGCCTCGTTGCGGGCCCAGCCCGGAATGCGGACACAGATGGAGAATGTCTCGCTCTCCTGCGGCTCGACGCGGATCCTGACCTTTCCCTCCCACGGATACGCCGTCTCTTGCGTGAGGGTCACCGCATTGTCGGCGGTCTGAATCGTGGTGCTTCCACCGACGAACAGATTTACGTAGACATCGCGGTTCTTGTGAGCGTAGACATATCCGGGAACCGACGGGATGAACCGCGCCACGTTCGACGGGCAGCACGCGCAGGCAAACCAGGGGCTGCGTTCGTCTCCGGCGGTGGATTCCAGCACGTTCGGATAGAAGAAGCGATCGCCCTGCATGGAAATGCCGGACAAGGCGGCGTTGTACAGCGTCCGTTCGAGGACGTCGATGTACTTCGCGTCGTCGTGCATGAGGAACATGCGGTGGTTCCAGTAGACGTTGGCGATCGAGGCGCATGTTTCGCAATAGGCGGTCCGGTTGGGCAGCTCATAGGCCTCACTGAAGCCCTCGTTGCCTCCACTGGCCCCGATGCCGCCGGTGACATAGAGTTTGGTCCCCACGGCGTCGCTCCAGATCGCGTCGATGGCCCGGATGTATTCCCGGTTGCCTGTCAGGGCTGCGACGTCGGCCATGCCTGTGTACAGGTAGGCGGCGCGGACGGAGTGTCCCACGGCCTTCGTTTGCTCGATCACCGGTTTGTGGTCCTGTGCGTACTCGCCGTAGAGGACCCCGTTGCCGTCGGGTCCGCGCCGACCGGTGCGACCGCGCTGATCGAGGAAGAACTTGGCCTGATCGAGGTACTTCTCGTTGCCGGTGGCGCGATAGAGTCGGCACAGCGCGATCTCGATCTCTTCATGTCCCGATGGATCGGTGCGCTTGTCCGGCGCAAAGATGTCGCAGATCAGGTCTGCATTATCGGTGGCGATCTTCAGGAAGGACGCATCGCCGGTGACTTGATAGTGGGCAACCGCGGCCTCGTACATGTGTCCGGCGCAATACTGCTCGTGCATCGACTGGATATTGGTCCATCTGTTCTCGGGCTGTCTGTCGGGGATCGAGTAGAAGGTATACAGATAGCCGTCTTCCCACTGGGCTTTGGCCATGACGGCAATCAGCTTGTCGAGGTAGAGTCTCATCATGGTGTCGGGGCTGACCTGGAGCGAATAGGCCGCTCCCTCCATGACCTTGTAGACGTCGGAGTCGTCGAAGTAGATCCCTTCATGTTTGCCCTCCCGCAGGCCGGCGGTTTTCTCGAAGTTGCGAATGCGGCCGGTTTCCTCGCACTTCCCAAACGCATAGGGGATTGTCACCGTACGGCTGGTCTCCAGGCGAGGCGTCCAGAAGCCATCGTCGATGTGAACGTGATGGAACGGGACGGGCTTGACGTTGTAGTCCCGTTGGAGCGCCGCCGGGTCCTGGCTCGCGGCGTACGACATCGCGGAAAGTCCGAGTATAGTGACAGAGATGCCCAGACGAGTGTTTGCTCTCATTCGATGTGACATTTCGACCATCCTTTGCCATGAGGGTTATCATGAATGACGCGATGATCCGATCATACCGGCTGCGGGGATTCGTGCAACCCCATAGGGTGACGCTGCCGACTTCGGCCGAGAGTCTCGGGAATTATCGGGCGAGCCGAAAGGGCCAGATCAAAGGCGAATGCGCCGCGACATCGAGTGTCAGAGCAACCGGGGGACAGAAAACCCTCTTATGGGACCAGAGGGTTGCAGGATACTGAGGTGAGGCGTGGCAGCGGCGATGCGGTAGGAAACAGACTCAGAGGGGCAGTGCTCTCAAGATTCCTTCGGTGAGGATTTCTCCTCAGCGCCTTTGGCCTCCCCGCCTTCGGCCTTCTCGGCCTTCTCCTTCTGGATGGCGTCGTAGATCTCCCTGCGATGGACCGGGATGTGCTTGGGCGCGTTGATGCCCAATCGCACCTTGTCCCCGCGGACATCGACGATCGTGATCTCGACGTCATCGCCGATCATAATGGATTCATCTCTTTGTCTGCTCAGAACCAACATCGTTAACTCCTTTTGTCGGCTGGTTTTACAGTGTTCCCTACGTAAAGTAGTATTTCTGTGTTCGTTTTGTTGACTCTCTACGCCGTGATACAGCCTTGGCTACGCAGCCATGCGCCGGTCCCGTATCCTCCCAACAGGGGGTAAGGACATCTATATGTCGGTCAATTGGGCGGGCGAAACCAAAGAATTCTGTTTTTCTTTGGCTCCAGGGAGGCATCCAAGGGGTGAAGTGAACGTAAACGCCTTATGGGCAGGGAGTTGCGTGCATGAGAGGCGGCAGAAAAAAGGGGATTGTCTGTCGATTATCAGTCGCTACCGTGCTGCCGCCAGTAATCATACTGAATCGCCAGCCAGTAGCCGATTACCGAGCCGATGGCCCCGAAGGCCACAAGCTGCACGGGCAGGACGGCGAAGATCGCGTGGGGAAAATACACCGCCGGCAGGGCCTCCGCGAACTTATGGATCGTGTCGGATCGGTAGTAGGCCATGGTGGCAAAAGGGATCACGAAGGCTGTGGCCAGGATGGTCCAGGCATAGGTCAGATCGAAGAACTTCTTGACGACGAACCCGGCCACTGCAAAAGCTGCGATTGCGGCAAAGACAATCTGACCCTGGGGCGGCTGTGCGGCCGGGGCCTTGGCCGACGTGGGCAGGCCTTGCGCGAAGACCCCGATGAAGAAGCTGGAGAGAAGAACCGCTACGACCAGGGCGAGCAGACCGATAACCGCGGCGTTGGATTTGAGGCAGCCCTGAAGTCTGGCGATGCCGGCCTCGAAAGTCTGGTTGGCACTGATGCACCGGGCGACCAGGACGCCGGCGAAGCCGGCCGCGACGATCAGAAGCCAGTAGACCGGTTCGAGCAGCAGGGACCGGACAACCTCCTGCCTTGCCTGAGCGGTGGCATGCGATTGGGTAAGAGACAGCATCGGGCCGGAACGAACGGCCCATGCGGCCAAGCCAAAGGGCACCGCGAGAATTCCGATCTCACGCCCGTGAGGCCAGGCCACGAAGAAACTGATGGCGCCGACGGCAAAACTCAGAGCCAGGAGCACCAGAGTGCCGACGAAACCGATATCGCTCGACCGGACGGGAGACATGGGATCGTCCGGAGCCGCCAGAGGCCAGGCGAAAACGCCGATGATCACAACACCCAGAGCGATCACCGCGCCGATGCGCAACTTGTTAATCCAGGATAGTTCCATAGTTACATCTCCTAAGACCACCCTGAAGCTATCACGGGAACGCCGCTGCGTCAACCTTGCTTTGGCCGGTGGTTCGGCGCGCCGGGCCGGCCGTGTCACCAGGGGACGCCCCCCAGGGCGGGGGATCGCGAGTTGGTCTGAGAGATTCGAGCTCGGACTGCTTCAGTGCGCCGGAGAGGATGCGGAGAACGGTTCTTTGTTTTTTTTCCCTTTTTGGTGTCATTTTTATTGGCCACAGGACGCCGCGGCGATAGCATGGCAGGCATGTGAAGGTGTATGCTTTCTTCCCTCGAAGTCTACCCCTTTTTCACAAGCAGAGGGAAAGCGCATTACAGGCCCGCTGGGCCTAAGGAGAAGAGCAAGTGGGTACAGGCACGGTAAAATGGTTCAACGCGGATAAGGGATACGGATTCATCACTCCGGATGATGGCGGCGACGATCTGTTCGTGCATCATTCCGAAATCAGGACCGAGGGCTACGCCACCCTGGACGAGGGCCAGAAGGTGGAGTTCACGGTCGGGCAGGGCAAGAAGGGCCCGTGCGCGACCAACGTGATCCCCGGCTGATTGTCAGCAAGACTTCAGAGTCTGGAAGGCTCTGCTTTACGGCAGGGCCTTTTCTTTTTCCCGCCGCACCCTCTTCCTCGATTCTCGGTCTGAGTCCCGCCGTCTGCGCAGGCAATTGCACTGCAGAACCCCTGTGAAATGTCCGAAAGAAGATCCGAGTGGGGGACGGACCACTGAGTATCGAAAGGAGAGCAGGATGCCGGCAAGCATCGCTCACATGGTGATTGCCCACAAGGCGCTCGAACATCTTCAAGACAGCGGCGTGGAACCTCTGGCCGCGTTCGCGCGGATGCTGGACGACAAGGACCGACTCTATCAGGCGTACATGAATCTCGGGAGCATCGGACCGGATCTGTACTACTATGCCAACATCGCCAAGTCGGCCAAGGACATGCTGATGGACGGCTTCGTGCAGGCGGCCGGCGTGACGCCCTGGTCCTATCATCTGCATTCCTGTCGACCGAACGAGTTTCCGCTGAACCTCTGTGAGGTGCTGTTCAGTGACGCGGTGCACGAAGGGGACGAGGTTCTCCTGGATGATGACGATACGCGGAAGCTTGCGTACATCGCGGGACATCTGACTCACATCGCGGCCGATCAGATCATCCATCCGCTGGTCAATCGGATCGCCAAGCCCTACTACCGGGACGGCAGAAACCGCAGGAAGCATCAGGAGTGCGAGGTCTTTCAGGATTACTTTCTGTATGAGGAGGTCTACCGCGCCGAGCGGCTCAAGCAGAGAGGCCGGGCGAACAAGGCGAAGTACGACTTCTTCGAGCAGAAATTCAACCAGTGGGTCGACTGCGTCCCGAAACGCACCACCACGCGAAACATGGAGGACTGGTTCCGCTACTTCCTCCAGCGGGGGTTCGTCCAGGTCTACGGCGCGTTTCCTCCGGAGGAGATAATCGAAAGCTCGGTGGACAATCTCCTGCTGGTCCTGCGGACCTGCCGGACCGTTGGACCCTACAAGAAGGCCGCTGAGGAGTATGAAGAGCACGGCGCCGATTCGAAGATGTACCACGAATACATCCTCGAATCGGACTACATGGGCCACTATGACCAGGCCGTTCGTCTTTCCGCCGTCTACATCACGGCGCTCTACGAAGTCTATGAGGTCCTCAAATCGGACGGGGACATCTCCGAGAGGAAGAGCTGGTTCCTGCGCGTCGTCAGTGCCGCCGACCTGTCCTGCCCGTTGGAGACGTCGATCCTCGATAAGGCCTACGCCGCGCTGTCGGACAGCGGCCCCACAGGGTCGGAATACGCGACGGTCCTTGCGAAGGCATAGCGAAACGGGCGGCAATTCGAGTGGGGAGGCTCTCCAGGCGAGTCCGGACCTTGTGCGCTCGGATTCAGACTTTCGCCCGGCGGCCGGACCGATTAGAATCCCCCGGTTCTTCGGAGACGTCCGAACGGGTGCTGCAAGGCTTTGCTGGAGCGCAGATAAACCGCGATGTATGCGTTAGGAGCCATTCTCGTTTCGTTGCTGACCCTGGTGGCACTGCTGCGATTCCGAGTCAAGATCGGTCTGTCGCTGGTGGTGGCTGCCGGCGTGCTGGCGATCCTGCTCGGCGTGACGCCACAGGCGATGTGGGCGCAGTTGGTGGACGAGTGGACGAACAAGGCGCTGACACAGACGACTCCTTATCTGTTTGTGTCGCTGACGTCCTTGCTCCTGCTGGTCAACGTGGTGGGGGAAGCAATGGGACAGATCGGGCTGTCGTCGCGTCTGGCCCCGGCCATGCAGGGGCTGTTCCGCAGCCGTCGAGTGGCGCTGGCGGCAATTCCGCTGATGATGGGGATGCTGCCGACGCCGGGAGGGATCATGCTTTCGGCGCCGATGGTGCGGGAAGCCGGCGACAAGATCGGCGTCGAGCGCAGCCGTCTGGCGGCGATCAACTTCTTCTTTCGGCACCAGTGGGAGCCGGTCTGGCCCTTGTTCCCGGCGATACCGCTGATCCAGGGCATGCTGGGCGTCTCCGCCGGAAGGCTGCTCGGTCATCACGTTGTCCTGACCGTCGCGGGAATCGTCAGCGGAGTCGTGTTCCTGCTGCTGGCCGGGATTCCGCCTCGGCAGCGCGAACACATGGAAGCCGGGGCCGGCCTC
This sequence comes from uncultured Pirellulales bacterium, assembly GCA_964575615.1. Classification (GTDB taxonomy): domain Bacteria; phylum Planctomycetota; class Phycisphaerae; order Sedimentisphaerales; family Anaerobacaceae; genus Anaerobaca. Next base: position 12,694 of record CAZNSM010000019.1, read on the forward strand.
GGCTCGCACACGAAGGATTTCGTGCACGCCTTCTGGCCGATTGCGTTCACGGCCATTCTGTACGTCGTACTGGATGTGCCGCCCGCGATCGCGATCTTCCTGGCGATTCTCGGCCTGCTCCTGCTGCATCGGGTGAATGTCAGACGGTGGCCCGGGATCTTCAAGGCGGCCAAAGAGCCTGACATGGTCCTGCTGCTGTTCGGAGCGTTGTGGTTCAAGCTGAACCTTGAGGCCGGCGGCGCGGTCGGCAGCGTGGTGGGCTTCTTTGCCCAGCTCCACATGCCTGTGGCTTTGATCGTGTTTCTGCTGCCGTTCCTCGTAGCCGGCAGTACCGGCGTGACGATGGGCACGGTGGCGATCACCTATCCATTCCTGATGGCCTACGTCACGCAAGGAGGACAGACGAACCTGGGGCTGGAGACGCTGGCGTTTGCGGGCCTGCAATTCGGCCTGGCGATCAGTCCGATCCACCTGTGCCTGGCCCTGTCGGCCAGCTACTTCAACACGCCACTGGCCCGCATTATCCTCCGCGTGTTGCCGCCGGCGCTGTGTATCGCGGGCGCCGGCTTCCTGATGGCGTTCCTTGCCCCTTGAGAGGGCGACGACTCAGCGGATGCGGATCGAGCCGACGTTCGTGCGGAGCGTGACGTCTCCCTCGGCGTCGCCGAGTGTGGCCTTGATGGACTTCTGGATCTTCCCGGTGATGGTCAGTGGCCGGTCGGTGTCGATGGAGCCGACATTGACGGTGGCGGCCAGACGTGCGGACATCTGGGCCGGACCCGTGAGGTCCACGTTGCCCACATTGGTGGTGGCACTGATATCGAGTGCGGCCGGCGCGTCCGCCGCATATGCCGCATGGATATCGCCCACGTTAGTGTGGAGGTCGGCATCGCCTCGCAAGTCGGTGCAGCGAATGGCGCCGACATCGGTCTTGGCGGCGATGCGATCGCGGAAGCCCGTCACCTGGATGTCGCCCACGTTGGTGGCGCAGTCGAGGGCCAGGCGAGCGGGGGCCGTGATGGTGAAGTCCACCGCAAGCTGGTTGCGGCCGAAGTCTGACGGCTTCTCTGCCTTGATGACGAGGGTTCGGCCGGAGGGCTCAGCCATGATCTGCACCTCGTCGACGAGGGCCTCCGCCTCCTCTTCCGTCTTGGCCTTCACCGTGATCTCGGCGGTGACCCGCACCTCGCTGACGTCGGCGCTTTCCAGCCGGATGGCCCCCACGTTTGTGCGGATGTCCAGGCCGGTCACATCTGCCACGGGAACGGTCAGGTCGGCGGTTCGCTGGGCCTTGGCCCGATAGTCGTTGCCCACGTTGACACAGCATCCGACAAAAAGCGCGACAAACACGACCGTGCCGGCAAGACTGATTCTGGCCATACGATTGCCTCCC
>CAZNSM010000019.1:14186-16122 GCA_964575615.1 uncultured Pirellulales bacterium
ATCAAGTTCGTCAAGGACTTCTTCCAGGACCACCTGGCGGCGGCGCTGAATCTCCAGCGGGTCTCGGCGCCGCTGTTTGTGAGGAAGGGCTCCGGCGTCAACGACGACCTGAACGGCATCGAAGCCAAGGCTACCTTCCGGATCAAAGACGACGGCTACAGCGAGGCCGAATGCCTGTTCTCGCTGGCGAAATGGAAGCGGATGGTGCTGGCCGATTACGGGTTCGGTCCCGGCGAAGGGCTGTACACCGACATGAACGCCATCCGGCCGGACGAGGAGTGTCTGGACAACCTGCACTCGGTCTACGTCGATCAATGGGACTGGGAACGCGTCATTCGCCAGAGCGATCGAAACCTCGACTTTCTCAAGGACATCGTTCGGGCCATCTACGCGGTGCTGCGCCAGACCGAGGCGGTTGTCTGCGAGCGATACCTCCACATCGAACCGATGCTGCCGGCGGAGATCGCCTTCGTACACAGCGAAGAGCTGTTGGAGCGCTGGCCCGATCTGGGGCCGCGGCAGCGGGAGGACCGGATCGTACAGGAGCAAGGGGCGGTCTTTGTAATCGGCATCGGCGGCGAGCTGGCCGATGGAACCCTGCACGATGGGCGCGCGCCGGACTACGACGACTGGGTGACGCCGACGGGCAGCCGCACACGGGGGCTCAACGGCGATATCCTGCTGTGGTATCCGCTGTTGAACCGGGCGTTTGAGATCAGCTCAATGGGAATCCGCGTCGACAAAAACAGCCTGCTGGAGCAACTGGAGATTCGCGGGGCCCTGGAGCGGCGGCAGTACGAGTGGCACAAACGCCTGCTGGCGGGCGAGCTGCCCTTGAGCATCGGCGGCGGCATCGGCCAGTCGAGACTGTGCATGTTCTTCCTGCGGAAGCTCCACGTCGGCGAGGTCCACGCCAGCGTCTGGCCGGCGGAGATGGTCGCCAAGTGCCGTGCGGCCGGCATCACGCTGTTGTAGTCCGCGCTCCGTCCCGTCCGAACACCAAAGAGAAAAGGGGATGGCTTTGGGGCCATCCCCTCGACTGTTCCGTACCTGTGATGTCGTGCGCCGGTCAGGGCAGTGGGATCTGCTCGGGCTGGGCCTTGGAACTCTTGATCTCCGCCGGAACCAGGGCGCTGTTGCTGTCGGTTTTCTGCTGCAACTGCTCGATCGCCGAGAGAAGATCCTCGGTCTGGCTCTCGCTGCTGCTCTGCATTTCCTGAATTCGCTTTTGCAGGCCGGTCTGCGCGTCTCTCAACTGGGCGAGCGAATCGCCCAGAGACTGTACATCCTGGCGAACCGTCTCCTCGAATTGGTTCTGTCGCTGCGACTTCGCATCGAGCAGGGTGTTCAGATCGTTGAGGCTGCTCTGCAAGGTCCCCTGGAGCTTCATGACCCGCTGTTCGAGCGAGGCGATGCCCGTGGCCATCGCTTCGATGTTTGCCTGTGCGGCGTCGAAGCGTGACAGCCATTGCTGCTGGCCCTGGGCAATCTCGGTGAGTCTGGCGACCAGTTCCTGGCGGTTGGTCTCGAAGGCTCGTTCGAGCTTGCCCTGATTCTCGCCGACCTGGACAACGTCACGGGCGACCTGAGTCGCAGTGGCCGTGATGGTTTCGAGGTGGCCCTGCACCTGCTGCTGGCCCTCGGTCACTGTCGAGAGCTCCGCGGCAATCGCCTGTTGGCCGGCCTGCAAGGCCTGGGCCTGCTGCACCTGGCTATCATGTCCGGCCAGGACATCCAGTGCCACCTGCGCTGTCGTTGCACCGATCGTATCGAGACTCTCTCGAATCTGCTGCTGGTTCTGGGCCGTTGCGTCGAGCCTGGCGACAAGCTGCTGTTGGTTGGCCTGGATCGCCTGCGCCTGTCCGGCCTGGATTTCACTGACGGTCAGGACGTCGAGAGCGGTCTGAGTCGTGGTGGCGGCGATCGTGTCGAGACC
>CAZNSM010000019.1:16222-22075 GCA_964575615.1 uncultured Pirellulales bacterium
CGGTCAGGACGTCGAGAGCGGTCTGAGTCGTGGTGGCGGCGATCGTGTCGAGACCGTCTCGGATCTGCTGCTGGTCCTGTGCCGTTGCGTCGAGCCTGGCGACAAGCTGCTGTTGGTTGGCCTGGATCGCCTGCGCCTGTCCGGCCTGGATTTCACTGACGGTCAGGACGTCGAGAGCGGTCTGAGTCGTGGTGGCGGCGATCGTGTCGAGACCTTCGCGGATCTGCTGCTGGCCCTGTGCGGTGGCGTCGAGCCTGGCGACAAGCTGTTGCTGGTTAGACGCGAGGGTCTGACCGTGGCCGGCCTGCGCGTCGCCGATGGCCAGCACGTCCAGCGCCACCTGCCCCGTCGTCATGGTCAGCGTATCCAGTCCGCTCTGCATTTGCTGTTGTTTCTGGGTCAGATTGACCAGTTGACTGCTGAGCGATTCGCTGCGGTCGCGCAGGGCCTGGTTCAAGTTGTGCTGCCCCGAGGCAAGCTGCTGCGTCTCGACTGTCAGTCTGTCGATGCCGGCCTGCATCGCCTGCTCCATCTCGCCCTGCCGGTTGCCCATGGCCAGAATGGTCAGCGCGCTCTGGTTCGTCGTTGCGGTCATGGTGTTCAGACCGGTCTGGATCATCCGTTGGCCATCGGCCAGTGCGGCAGTGTGCGAGGTGAGTGTTTCATTGCCGGCCTTGACGTTTTCGTCCAACATGCTCAGTTGCTGCGACACGGAAGAGACGTCGCTCGCCAACGTTGTGGTCCTGGCGTCGAGTGCGCCCACGCTGCGCTGAAGGGCGCTCTGGCCTTCGGCGATCGCGGCGAGGCTCTCCGTGCTGTTTGAGACGGTCTGTCGTAGTGCCGTCTGCTCGGACGCAACCGTTGCCAGGTCGGCCGCCAGCCTGTCCGAGTTCTCGCGCAGGTTCGTCACATTGTCGCTGATGTCCTGCTGTTGGGTCGTCAGGTTGGTCAAGCCGGCGGTGACGACTTCGTTGTTCGTCCGGAGAGTATTCTGAATCGCGTCTTGGCCGGCGACGAGCGCAGCGGTGTTGGCCTTGACGGTGTCGTGCAGCGCCGCTTGCTCGTTGCCGAGCGTTGTCACGTCGGCCGCAACGGTTTGCGTGAGCGAGCGAAGATCGCCCAGCTCACCTCGAACCTGCCCTTGATGGGTCGACAATGCCGCGAGACTTCCGGCCAGTTGCTCGTGGTTGCCTTCGGTGAGTTTGTGCAGCGCCTCCTGTTTCGCGGTGACCGTGGCGATCAGGTTGGCCAGGTTCTGGTCGGCCTGGTGGAGCTGATGAATCCCGGCATTTGTCTGTTGCTGGTTGTTCGCTACGGCCGTGATGCTCTCGACGAGTTCCTTCTTGTTGTTTTGCACGAGCTGATGGAGTGTCGCCTGGTCTCGCGCGACCGTGCTCACCGTGGCGTTGGTGCGCTGTGCGATATCGGCGACGTGGGCTATGCCGTCTTGCAGCGACGCCTGGTTGTCTGCGAGTTGGGCGAGCTTGGCGTTCACGTTCTGGTCGTTCGCGGCCACAGTCTGGTGGAGCTGAGCCTGCTCGCTCTGGACGGCGGCGATTCGGGCATCGGTGTTCTGGAGGTCCTGTTCGAGGCTGGCGAAACCCTCCTCGATCCGGCCCTGGCTGACGTGGACCTGCGAGGAGAGCGTGGCCAGCTCGCGGGCATTGGCGGCCACCATGGCCTGAAGCTTGACCTGGTTCTGCTGCATCCGGGCCATCTGATCGCCGCAGCCGGCGGCGCCGAACGCGGTGGCCACCAGAGCGCCGAACAGGATCGCTATGATGACGGATCGCCTTGTGTCGAGTCCCTTCCTTGCGTTCATCGTGATTCCTTTCCTACTCGTATGACGACAGGCTTTCGTTTGGCGTCCTTCATGTGCGTCTGGCGTGAAAAAGGATCGCGTCCGCACGGCTGTCCAAGGAACGATGTTACCAGTACTGAGAAAGGGCCTATCACCCCTTTTTCTCATCGGTCCGAGCAGTTGGAAAGCTTTACCTTTTATGGGACGGGTGTCACAAGGTGGGAATTTTGAAGGAGATACGACGATTCGCTTGCCGCAGGGTTTTTCAGATGGCAAGAACACAGCGGCAGGGCGAACGAAGCAGCCGGCGCGGAAGCTGCGGGGCGTGCGGGAGATGGGTGGTCTGGGAGGTTGCCGTCCGCGGTCTGTTCGGCTATAATGCCATCGGCCGGATCGCCCACGTGTTGGATGGGAGCGTATTCCGGCGTCGCAGACAAGGAGAAGGGAGTGGGTGGAAGGAGCGCGCCATGAGGGTGGCATTCCCGAGTCGGGTCCGCGGGTGGGCAAAGGGCCTGTCGATCGCTGTTGTCTCCGTACTGGTTCCTCCCTGGGGCCGAGTCGCAGGGGATGAAGCGCTACCCATCCCGACTTCTGGCCGCGTCAGCAAGGTCGTCAGTGCTTCTGCCGGCCGGCGCACACGCGCCATGCGGGCGCCTTACGCCCATTTCGCGGAAATCGAGGTGGCGTTGAATGAGTCTCTGACGGCGGCCGCTTTGGCGCGACTGCCCCAGGCGCCGGGCAGCCGCGTGCGGCTGCTTGATGGCGGAAGAAGGGCCACCGCCCAGTTGGCGGCGACGGCTGTCGCTGCCCTGATCGACCAGGGACAGGATCTGACCGTGTTGCGGGACTTCCTGCTGTCGGACAGACGCAGCATGGATACGGAGGTACAGGCCGATCCATCTGCCGCCGGGGTCTGGCTGCATTCGCAGGGGGCGATCACCGACAGCAATGAAGCGGATCAGGTCATTTCGGAATGGGACTGGGTCCGCAGCGAAATCTCTCTTTCCGGCGCGCCATCAGGGGCCGTGGTCACCAGCGTGGATGTCCATTTCGAGATTGTGCATCCGGCTGTGCGAGAATTGTGGGTTGACTTGTGCGATGCGGCGCGGACGCGCCGACGCAACCTTTGGCTCATGAACGATCAAGAAGGGGAGCACCTCTCCCGAACCGTGACCGGCATCACCGAGTTCGCCGGCGAGCAGGCCAATCAGACCTGGATCCTGCGCGCGACGGATGTGCGTATGGAGAATATCGGATACATTGATTCCTGGTGGATCAAGGTCTACTATGAAGGTCCCTGGGACGTGAGGACCCATGACGATCGCGACCATCCGATTGTGGTGGAAGCCGGTGTGCCCTGCGTGAGCACGAGCCTGGGGGCGACCGGGCAACTGGAGAGCAGTTGCGGCTACCGCGACGCGCTGGACGTGTGGCATTCCTATACCGCGGCGCAAACAGGGCCGGTGACGGTCCGCGTCGAAAGCGAGGAGTTCGACACGACGGTGGCGGTGTTCGACCCGACGGGTGCGGAACTGGCCTGCGGCGACGACGATTGCGAGAGCACGAATTCGGTGATCGTGATGTGGATGAGCGCCGGCGTGGAGTACCTGATTCGCGTGGCCGGCTACGAGTACGAGACCGGCGCGTACTCGCTTGCCGTGACCCCGCGCCAACCGGCGCCTGCAACCGTGCCGGATCGGCCCAGTCCCGCCGACGGTGCCGACGTCGACCAGGCGGATATCGTGCTCTCATGGGGCGATGATTCTCTCGCGGCCGATGCCGTCGAGACCGATCGAAACATCGTCACGTTCAGTCAGGCAGGCACGCGCCAACTGACCACCATCTACGGCGAAGACGACCGGCGGGAACAATACGAGATGGAGGATCCGCGCATTCTCGCTGCGGGCAGCGCGACCGCCGTGCTGGTCTACGCCTCGAACCTCGTCGAGCGGGGCGATGGCACCTTCCAGATCGACGCTCGCTCGTTTGCGTGGTGGTATCAATGGCTCGATCCCCTGGATACCGGCCATGCGCTTTGTCCTGATGAGCCTTTCCAGGACCAGCCTTCGGCGGGCATGTGCACCGGAGTTCTTGTGGGGGCGGACCTGCTGATCACGGCAGGGCACTGCGTCTCGTGCGACCGGGCGTCGGATTTGGTGGTCGTGTTTGACTTCGTCATGGAAGATGCGCTGACGCCGACGATGACGCTGCGCGCCGATCAGGTTTACCGGATCGAGGAGATCATCGGCTATCACATGGGGTATCCCGACTGGGGCCTGATCCGGCTGGATCGCAGGGTGACCGGCCGCACGCCGCTGTCGCTGCGCCGGGGCGGACGGGTGGCCGACGGCCAACGGCTGCTGGTTATCGGACATCCATGGGGCATTCCGCGCAAGTACGACGCCGGAGCGATCGTCCGCCAGAACACCGAGCCCACGTTCTTCCAGGCCAATCTCGACACGTATCAGGGGAATTCCGGATCGCCCGTAATCAACCTTGATTCGATGGAGGTCGAGGGGATTCTCTGTCGAGGCATGGAGGAGTTTGTCGAAGATGTAGCGCTGGGATGCGACCGGTCCCTGGTTTGTCCGGACACCGGGTGTCCGTCCGGCGACGGCGTCGAATGGGAAGACGTGACGCGGGCCACGACATTCAGCATGATGGTGCCGGCGTATGACGTGTATCTGGGTATGGATCCGATGGCGATGAATCAGGTGGCGACGGGCCTGGTGGTGGCCCGTTATCGCCCGCAAGGCCTGAGAAAAGACGCGATCTACTACTGGCGGGTGGTGGCCCGGAATGCCTGCGGTCAAGTGGAAGGACCGGTCTGGTCATTTCGCACGGCTCTGAGTCCCGGATATGGCTCGCCGCCGGCCGAGGGCCAGACCGGGCTGGCTCTGGAAACGGTTGAAGGACGGATCGGAGACTGAAGTCATGGATTTAGCTGTCTGGCGCAGGTCGGCTGTGGTGCTGTGTATTCTTGCAGACCTGATGTGCTGTCCGGCACTCCGGGCGGAGGCGGTCTGGCCCGAGCAGGTTCGCCAGGCGGCGGACATGTTTCTCCGGACGCGGCAGGCGCGATCGTCGAACGCGTCACCCTGGCTGGCTGCCCCCCGAAGAGGCAAGGCGATTGGGGACACGAGCTGCATCGGTGTTCGGGAGATTCGTGACAGCGACGGGACAATTCTCGCGTACGTGGTCGAACTGGAGCCTCAGGGGTTTGTCGTGACATCGGCCGACACGAACCTGGAACCGATTGTCGCATACTCGCTTCGCGGCGGATTCCCGGATCGGTTGGACGAACGCCATCCATTCTACTGCCTGCTGACGCGGGACATGCGATCGCGTCTGGCGGCTGTGGACCCATCGAACCTCTCGGCGACGGCGCAGAACAACGCCCGGTGGCGTTTCTATTCCGGAGGAGGATTGCCGATGGCCGAGGGGCAGACGTTCCAGCAGTGGCCGCCGGAGAACAGCACCTCCACCGGAGGCTGGCTGGAGACCACGTGGGAACAGGATGCGCCCTACAATGCCTTCTGTCCGCTGGATCCGGTGGATGGCTTTCGGTCTTACGTCGGCTGCGTCGCCACGGCGATGGCCCAGGTCCTTCACTACCACCGCCAGTGCGGAGCCGTCTTCGACACGGGCGATTCGTATACGACGGTCAGCGGCATCGACATTGACGCCGATCACGTCCGCTACGATTTCCCGTCGCTGGCCGAACTCAACGAGTCTCTTGCCCTGGCTCGGCTCAAGTACGACGCTGGAATCAGTCTGAATGAGGCGGATATTGCGGCTCTGAGTTTCGCCTGCGGGGTGGCGTCCCGCATGGACTACTCCAGCGAAGGGTCCGGGGCGTCGGCCTACGACATGGCGAATGGACTCGTTGAGGATTTCCGTCTGTATTCGGCCGATCTGGCGGACGATCTGTCGGAGGACACCGCGCGCGTGCTGCGCGAAAACCTCGCCAATCGGTTGCCTGCGATCCTGGGCATTCACACGCCCGACGGCATGGCCGGGCACGCCGTGGTCTGTGACGGCTACAACACCGA
>CAZNSM010000019.1:22175-47589 GCA_964575615.1 uncultured Pirellulales bacterium
CCTGAGGCGTTCGTCGTGTCGCTGACCGGCGAGGAATACGCGGACCGCATCGGCTCGTTCCCGATCTCGACGCCGGGACAGGAAGCGGTGATCTACGTCAAGTTCCATCCGGAATCCGCAGGGGTCTACTACGGACTGCTCGCCGTTCACTACGGCGACAGCCGGGTCAAGCACGTGCCGCTCCGCGGGGCGGCGACCACCGGCGGAACCCGAATCGAAGCAGGCCGCGTGTCCGGGACGTGGTCCGAAGCCCATTCCCCATATTATGTGTATGGCGACATCGATGTGGCCCGGGGCGGCGAATTGAACATCGAGGCGGGGACACGGATCGAATTCATGGGGCGGTACACCCTGACGGTCGGCCCGGATGCGCGGCTGCTGGCGCAGGGCACGGCCGCACGCCCGGTGGAATTCACCGCCGGGAATCGCGAGCTGGGCTGGTCCGGCCTCCGGTTTGTCTCCTCGGGCGACGACGACGTGCTGAGCCACTGCTCGGTCACGTTCGCGAAGAACCGAGTGGAGACCCCGGTTCTGGAGTTCGAGTGGGACATCGACAAGGTTTGGGGCGGCGCCATCGGCTGCAACTCCTCGAGCCCGACCATCACGCACTGCAGGATCACCAACAACACCTGCGGGCGGGCCGGCGCGATCTACTGCCTCTACAGTTCGGCCACGATCAGCAACACGCTCATCGCCAACAACACCTGCATCGGAGGCGAGGCTCAGAGTGGGGGAGTCTGCTGCTACCTGGGCAGCGCCGTGCGGATCGACAACTGCACGATCGTCAACAACGTTTCCGGCGGCATCTTCAGTGAATCGGAGCTGGGCACCGAGGTGACGAACACGATTGTCTGGGGGAACAGCAACTACCAGATCGAGAGCTATGAATCGCAGGTCGCCGTGTCGTTCTGCGACGTGGAGGGGGGCCACCTTGGGCCTGGGAACATCAATGACTATCCATGCTTCTTCGACCCGAGCGACGGCGCCGGGTCGGAATACGATGCCTTGGCCGCGAACTGGACGCTCCAGATGTCCTCGCCGTGCATCAACGCCGGAAGCGGCGCTGTCACCGAGGTTGCCGATCTTGCCGGGAATGCGCGGGTCCACAGCACAGTGACCGACATTGGCGCCTACGAGAATCAGTTGGACCTGCCTTTGATGGGCATCCATCCGGCCGGTACGGCGGAGTTCGGGTGCGTCGCCGTGGATTCGAATGCGGTGACCACGGTCAAGATTTCCAATACCGGCCAACTCGATTTCCAGGTCAGCGCCGTGAATCTTTCTGACGCCCGGGGCGTGTTCTCGATCCTCAATCCGGTCAGCAAGCACGTGCTCTCGCCGGGCCAGTCGATGGAATTGAGGCTCGATTTCGCCCCGCAGGCCGAGCGGGTCTACTCCGGCATCCTGTACGTCACGTCGACGAGCACGAACGCGCCATCGCGACGAATCGCTCTGCGGGGCATGGGAGGCATGGGCACGCTCGTTCCGGGCGGGCCGGTCAGCGGCATTTGGACGAAGGCGGCCGGTCCCTACACCGTCACGGGCGACATCGAGGTCCCCGCAGGGCAGACGCTCACTATCGAGCCAGGAGTGGCCGTCAAGTTTGCCGGCCATTTTGGGTTGACCGTCGGTCCGGATGCGACTCTGCACGCGGTGGGCACAGAACACGACCTGATTCTATTCAGTGCCACCGACACGATTGACGGCTGGTTCGGCATACGATTCGTTAGTTCAGGGGACGACGACGTGCTGCAATACTGCCATCTCGCATCCGCCAATAAGCCCTATGCCACTGCCGCCGATACGGTCGACCTGGTCGGAGGAGCGGTGCTCTGCTGCAAGGCCGACAGGCCGGGGGACGCCCGCTCCAAGTCCGATCCCGCTTCGAGTCCTGTGATTGACCACTGCCGCTTCTCGAACAACCGTGCCGAGAGCGGCGGTGCGATTGCCTGTCTCGATGATTCGCGGGCCGTCATGACCAATAACACGATCGTCGGCAACACCGCCGACTGGGAGGGCGGCGGCATCCACGTCTACAGCGCTGCGCCGACCGTCTCCAACAACGTCATCGCGGAGAACTCGGCGTACTGGGGCGGCGGTCTCTACAATCTCTACGGCCGCCCGTGCGTGGTCAACAACACGATCGTTCGCAACCGGCCGAATGGCTTGCATCTGGGGTCCACGAGGGGACTCACGTCGAGCAGCGTGCCGGAACGAGCCTGCCTCCTGAACAACATCGTCTGGGAGAACGAACTGTACTTCGAGGCGAATTCTCTGACGGGCGGCGGTCTCTACGACGTCCGCTTCAACGACATCCAGGGGGGCTGCGAGGGAGAGGGCAACATCGAGGCGGACCCGCTCTTTGTTGACTCCGCGAGCGGGGATTATCACCTCAGGTCCCTGGCCGGCCATTGGGATACCCGAGTGGATGGCTGGGTTATCGACGAGGTGAGTAGCCCCTGCATCGATGCGGGGGACCCTTCGGACCCTTCGGGCGACGAGCCGGCCCCGAACGGCGGTCGGATCAACATGGGCGCCTATGGCGGAACGCCGCAGGCCAGCAAGTCCCCGTAGCCCGGACTTGCCCTCCAGTGGAAGAGGTGGAGCCGGAGCACGAAAAAAACGCGATTTGGCCCCAGTTGCTTGACATTCCAGGCCGAACTGCTATAATAGACAAACAGCGGTGATAGACCGCTTTGAGTTGCCATGGAAGCGGCATACGGCCCGAAAAACGGTATGCTCTTGAGCCCGGCTACCGACGCGTTGCCGTTTGGGGGGTAGTGCAGGGTCCGCCTGACTACGGTTAGGTGCGATCGATCAGGCCGTTCGGAAGGGATTCCCGGAATTATTGTGCAGGGGCTGCGTGCATGCGCCCTGCGTCGTCAGGAACGCCAAGCACCCTATTGAGGAGAAGGGGGATGAGAATCATGATACGAAACACACTTCTTTGTGCGCTGGCGGTGGGAGGGGTTTTCGCCGCGTCGAGATTCTGCCCGGACGCCTATGCGGACGGAACCACCATCGTGGTCAGCGACGGCACCATGGGTTCGCAGAACGAGATCGCCCTGAGGGATTCGTTCGATGACAACTCGCGGGCATGGCTGTGGAAGGAGTACTCGGAGGACCCGAACAACATATTTGTCAAGGAAACGAACAGACGCCTGGAACTACGGGCTTCGGAGCCGCCTTTCGAGGCATTCGCCGCGTATGTGGCAAACACCTGGCGACTCGATCCCCGATACGATTTCGGGATGAAGGTCGATTTCCACTACGATCTTCTGACCATCGAAGAGGAGGGGTGGATCGGGATTGGCGTGACCCCCAGCGATCAGAACCCTCGATACCGACGGCTCGAATTCGGCGCCGGGTGTGTGAATCGGTTCCCCAGCTTCTCTTATGAGAGGGTGGATGGGTATGCCACTCTGAGCGGGTACAGCGAACGATGGGTCAACGACGGAACACTGTACATATCCTACGATTCGCAACTCGATGCGCTCTACGTGAGTACCTGGGGCTACGGTCTCGATGCGGCGTGGGGCGCCTATCGCGATCTGGTCCGTGGGACTTGGGGAGGGGGCCCCATCTTCATATATCTTGGAGGCCGATCCACCGGTCTGGCGATCGGTTCGGGGCATGCCTATCTCGATAATGTGGTGGTCACGTACGGCAAGATCATCGAAGCATCGCTGAAGCCGGTCTATCGTTTCTGGTCGCCCATCAACCAGGCCCACTACTATACGATCAGCGAAACCGAGAAGACCACGCTGGTTAACGAACACCGAAAGGAATGGACCTTACAGGGCACCGCGTTCCGCGCGTTCCCGGATACCTCCGACCCCAACTGCCTGCCTGTTCACCGCTTCTGGTCGGACGAGACGATGTCGCATTTCTACACGCTCAAGGAGCGGGAGATCACCAAGCTTCTGGAGCAGTATCCTGACGTATGGACGCACCAAGGCATCGCCTTCTACGCCTATCCGGTCGGCAAGCAGCCTGCGTGGGCGATCCCGGTGTATCGTTTCTGGTCGCAGAGTGCCGGAGCCCATTTCTTCACCACAAGCGAGAGCGAAGCGGAAAAACTCCGCGCGCTGCCGGACAATGTCTGGTTCGATGAGGGCATCGGCTGGTATGCGGTTCCGTGACCTGTCGGCCGTGTGCGTGCCGAAGCGTCTGAAAGAACATCTCACAGCCTGACCACGATCGCGCCGCGTCCTATGGGCGACGTGAGGATACTTTGCGCGCTGGCGCCCAGGTTGCCCTCCTGTTTCGCGTTCCTGCCATCTCTTCCCTGCCAACTATCCGCTTGAGCAAACGGCGCGGCTTTGATACAGTAGAACCCTACGGTCGCCGGGCCCGAACGGCGGGCAGCCCGGGCTCTGTCAATGTCGGGCCGGACTCAGGATGAGATTTGAGGTAAGAGAATGGATGTACTGCTGATCGGCAGTGGGGGACGCGAGCACGCGATCGCCTGGAAGTTGAGACAATCCAAACACCTCGGCAAGCTCTATATCGCGCCGGGAAACGCGGGCACCGCCCTTTGTGGCCAGAACGTCGCCATAGGGGATAACGACGTGGCATCGCTGGTGGACTTCGCCCGGACCCAGAAAGTCGGTCTGGTTGTTGTCGGCCCGGAGGATCCACTGGCGTCCGGGCTCGTGGACGCGATGGAAGCGGCCGGGATCAAGGCGTTCGGCCCGAGCGGTGCGGCCGCGCAGTTGGAGGCCGACAAGGCCTTCGCCAAGCAGATGATGCGTGCCAGCGCCGTGTCGACGGCCGAATCCCGCGTGTTCGACCGATTCAGTGATGCGAAGGCGTACATCGCCAGTCGCGATGAGCCCGTCGTGATCAAGGCCACCGGCCTGGCCAAGGGCAAAGGTGTCATCGTTTGCGACGAGCCGTCCGACGGCATTCTGGCCGCCGAGCGGATCATGGTCGACCGGATTTTCGGAGCGGCCGGAGACCGGGTGATCGTGGAGGACAAGCTGCTCGGAGAGGAGGCCTCGATCCTCGCGTTCGTGGACGGCCGCAACATCTATCTCATGGAGTCGTCGCAGGACCATAAGCCTGTCGGCGACGGTGACACGGGCCCGAACACGGGCGGGATGGGCGCCTACAGTCCTGCGCCCGTGGTCACCGACGACATGATGGGCCGCATCTCTCGCGAGATACTCGTGCCCATCGTGGATGCGATGAACCGCAACGGCACGCCGTACAGGGGAGTGCTCTACGCGGGGCTGATGATGACCAGCGGCGGGCCGCGCGTTCTGGAATTCAACGTGCGGTTCGGTGATCCGGAGACCCAGCCGATCCTGATGCGACTCAAGAGCGACCTGTTGGAGGTCTTCCTGGCGGTCTGCGACGGCCGACTGGATGAGGTCTGCCTTCAGTGGGACCCGCGCCCGGCCGTGTGCGTCGTGATGGCTTCCGGCGGATATCCCGATGCCTACGCCAAAGGCAAAGTCATCACGGGGATTGCGGAGGCGGAGTCTCTCGGCGACGTGGTGGTGTTCCACGCCGGGACGGAACAGCAGAACGGCAACGTTGTCACCAGCGGTGGACGTGTTCTGGGTGTGACGGCCCTGGGACGCGATACCGCCGCCGCAAAGGCGCGGGCTTACGAGGCGGTCGATCGCATTTCCTTTGAAGGGGCGTATTGCCGTCGCGATATCTCCGACAAGGCGATTCGGCGGTCGCGTTAGCCCTGCAATTCGAACGATGCGTGAGTTCTCATGGCCCGATCCATACGTTCCAGCACGGGAGCCGACTTCACCAAGAGAGGATGGCGTCGTCGCATGCTCATCCGCCTGGCGGTCCTGCCCGCGATTCTCCTGGCGGCCGTCGTCGTCCTCGGCGTCTGGGTGGCCAGAGCCCTGCCCGGGATCGCCGCTGTGGAGATCAGCCGGCTGACGAACACGCGCATCGAGATGGGGCCTTTCGATTTCCACCGCAACGCCTCCGTCTCCATCGACGGCATCGTCATTCGTCCCGCCGAAAGCGAGGCGCTGTTCTACGACGACACGATCCTGCGCGCCAAGAACGTCTATGCGAAGTTCAGTCTGGGCAGTTTGCTGCTGTTGTCGCCTCGCGTGAAGGAGATTCACGTTGTGGATTTCATTCTCGACGTCCAGCACGATCTCGATTCCGGACGATGGAATGTCGGCGGCTTGCGGCTGAATACCTCCTCGGGCAAAGGCGGACGAGTGCCGGTTGTCGCTCTTCGGCGAGGCAAGCTGCGCTACTGCAAGGTGTCCGGGGGGGAGACGGAAGTGGTGACCTCGGTGCCTGTGGAAGCGCGCTTCGGATTCCCCGGCGTCAGCGACGGCAGCCACGGGTTCGAGATCAAGACGGCCAAGCTCTCCGGCGGCTATGGAGACAGCGCTCTGCGAGGCTCCTGGAGCCCCGGGCGATTTGAGGTGGCCGGCGGCTTGTCCTCGACGGACATTCCTTCGCTCGAACGGGCTTGGGCCGTCGACGTATTGGCCGCGGACGTCGAGTACGATCGTTCCGGCGCCTACAAGCTGCACCTGCAGATCAAGGACCTGCACAGCAAGCACAGCCCGGAAGTTGACGCCTTTCGGCTGCTCGCGACGGACCCGGCTCGGCCGTCCGGCGGGATGGCGGCCGCCCAGCGGTTCTTCGCCCGGTTTCGGCCGTTCGGTCGAGTTGCGTCGGTCCGCCTCGATGCACGTGGCAATGTCCACGCCCTGTTGGACAGTGAGGTCACGGGAACTGTGGTGTGCGAGGATATGTCCATCCTTGACAGCCGGTTTCCCTATGCGGTCGACCATCTGTCCGGAACGGTGGAGTTCTCCCAGTCCGCGGTGCAGTTGAACCAGCTCAAGGGCAAGCATGGCGAGGTGGATGTGCTGATCCAGGGCTGGGCCAGGGGCCATGGCGACCATCGACAGTATCAGTACCAGATCTCCAGCGGCAATATGATTCTGGACGAAGACCTCTATGCGGCGCTGCCGCCAGGCCAGAAGCGGCTCTGGGACGCCTTTTCGCCGAGCGGGGTCATTGGCGTGGATTACCGGCTGACTCGGTCGAGCCCGTCGGACAAACGCAGCCACATCGCCATCGACCTGCGCGGTGTCAACGCCACGTACGAGAAGTTTCCCTATCCTCTGCAAGACATGACGGGAGGAATCTACTTCGACCGGGAGAGGGTCCTTGTGACCGACGTTGTTGCATCGGGGCAGGGGCGTCGGATCCGACTGGACGGTCAGGTCACCGATCGCGACACGAGCCGGCCGATCTACAATATCACGGTCGATGCCAACGCCATCCCGCTGGATGCGACGCTGAGGCAGGCGCTGCCGGAGCAATACCGGACGGCGGCCAGACGATTCGACGCCAGCGGAACCGCGAGGGTCCGCGCCAGGATCTTCACCGCCGAGGACGTCAACAGCCCGAATCCCATCCGCTTCGCGGCCGACGCGTTCGTGGCCGATGCTTCCCTGAAGATGGATTCCTGGCCGGTGGTGCTGACGGGTCTTTCGGGCCAGGCCTCCATCACGCCGGATTCGGCCGCGATCTCGGATTGCGTCGGGCGATACCGCCAGAGTGAAGTGCGGTTGGCGGGGAGCATACAATTCGCCAGGGCCGATCGGCCGGGGCAGTACCATCTGAACGTGACGACGAAGCAAACGCCACTGGACGAGACGGTGCTGGGGTTGCTGCCGGAGGCGGCCAGGCGGCACGTTTTGGCATTCCGGCCGGAGGGGGCGGTGGACGTCACCATAGGCTACAGCAAGGTCGACAGCAACCAGCCGGCCGATCTGACGGCTTCCATCGTGTGCCTCCGAAACAAGATCAACCACGAGAGATTCCCGTACCCGCTGCAAGACGTCACAGGCACGATTGCCGTGGACGCGAAGGCCGTGACGTTCCAGGATATCGAAGCGGCGCCATCGCTCCAGTCCGATCCGTCCCTGCGGCCTTCGGTGCGCGTCAACGGGCGTCTGAGCCTTCTGCCCGACAGCCGGGGGGAAGGGGTATTCACGGCGCGAGCGCGGGACATCCTGTTCACGCCACAGTTGGGTGAGTCGCTGCCGAAGAGTCTCCAGGGCATCTATCGGGATTCCTCGCCCAGAGGGCCATTCGATCTGGACATAGAGACGCTGGAGGTTTCAGGGAAAGACCATAAGCTCGTTCGGCTCGGCGGTCGGATGGACCTGCGGCCGTGCAGCTTCCATGTCTCCGGCACGGGAACCGAGGTGTATGGGACTCTCGGCATCGAGGCGGCGTACGATACGAAGACCGGGTTTTCATCCGGGCGAATGCAACTGGCGGCCGACCGGTTCAACATCAAGGGCAAGGACGTTACCCGTCTGAACGCCGAACTCGTGTACGATCCGAACACGCGTGTGTGGTCGGCAGACAACTTCCTGGGCGACTGCTACGGCGGCCATCTTCTCGGCCGTCTCCGTATCGCGCCGCTCGCGACCGGCGTGGTTCAGTATCTGGCGACCGTCGGTCTGGTTCGAGTCGATCTCAAGAGGTTTCTCCTGGGTGGCAAGCTCGATCCCGCGGCGGAGACGAGCGCCAGCAGCGGGACGATGAACGCGACACTGGGATTGGGGGCCTCGATCGGGGACGGCTCCTCGCGTCTCGGCGTCTGCCGGATCGATGTGGCGGACATGCAGGTGGGAAAGGTCTCGCCATTGGCCAATCTCCTGGCCGTGTTGAGTCTGACGGAACCCACGGACTACGCGTTCGAACGGATGCTGCTGGAATCGTATCTCAAGCGCGACAAGCTGCTGATCAGCAAGTTCGACATGTCAGGCAAGAATCTGGCCTTTACCGGCAGCGGCGCCATGAACCTGCGCGACAACGACGTCAATCTCACGCTGACCGCTCGCGGTCGACGCGTCGCGGCGGCCAAGCCGTCGATCCTTCAGTCGCTGACCGAGGGACTCGGTGGCGCCGTCGTTCGCATGGAGGTCACGGGGAAGGCCGACAATCCCAAAGTGGAAACCAAGACCCTTCCCGTGATCGAGGATTCCCTGAAGATTCTCGGAACACCGCAATGAGATCCTGTGGAGCGTCCACAGGGCGTTCCCTGTTCTGAGTCAGCATCTTCCGATGGGCCAGTGCCTCGGAAATGCCCGGTCTGGAGGTTATATGAACGGCAACTGGAACCGGCGTCGGTTTCTGAAAGTGGCGTGTGGGTCTCTGACGGCGATGATGCTGCCGAAACGTTCCCTTCTTGCTCAGGAGGTTCGCCGGCAGGACCGGCCCAATTTCCTCTGGATCAGCACGGAGGATATCAGCCCGGACCTGGGCTGTTACGGCGATGCGTATGCGGTGACGCCCAACCTGGATCGGCTGGCCTTGGAAGGCGTGCGGTACAACCATGTGTTCTCGCATTCCGGCGTCTGCGCACCGACCCGATCGGGGATCATCACCGGGATGTACCCAACGACGATCGGGACGCACCACATGCGCTGTGCGGGCGTGCCCCCGCAGCAAGTCAAGTGCTTTCCCGAGTACCTGCGCGCGGCCGGCTACTACTGCACCAACAACGTCAAGACGGACTACCAGTTCGAAGCTCCACTGACGGCGTGGGACGAGTGCAGCAGCAGCGCGCATTGGCGGAACCGCCCGAACGACAAGCCGTTCTTTGCGGTCATCAACTTCACGACGACGCATGAGAGCCAGATCCGCAACCGAAGCGATGCGATGCTCAAGCGACTGTCCGGTTTGGGGCCGGCAGAGCGGCACGATCCCGCCCAGGCTGTGCTTCCGCCTTACTACCCCGACACGCCCAAGGTTCGGCAGGATTGGGCGCAGTACTACGACCTCATCACGCTGATGGACAGACAGGTCAGGCAGGTGCTGGATGAGCTGGAGCAGGACGGTCTGGCCGACGATACGATCGTGTGGTTCTGGGGAGACCACGGTCGGGGGCTGCCTCGCGCCAAGCGATGGATCTACGATTCCGGCCTTCGCGTGCCGTTGATTGTCCGCGTCCCCCCGAAGTGGCGCAAACTCGCCATGCCGGACAGGCCCGAAGCGGTCGCCCCCGGGACGGTCAACGACGACCTGATTGCCTTCGTTGACTTCGCCCCGACGATGCTCTCGCTGGCCACTGTGGAGATCCCTTCCCACATGCAGGGCCATGCGTTTCTGGGACCCCGCAAGGCCAGGCCGCGGGAGTACGTTTTCGCCGCCCGCGACCGCATGGATGAAGCGTACGACCTGATCCGGGCCGTCCGGGACAAACGCTTCAAGTACATCCGCAACTACATGTGGTACGTCTGGCGCGCCCAGGACATCCGTTACATGAATGAGATGCCCACGATGCAGGAGATGCGACGGCTCCACGCGGAGGGCAAACTGGATGGGCCGCAGAAGCAGTATTTCGAGCCGATCAAGCCGATCGAAGAACTCTACGACGTTGTCGCTGACCCTCATGAGGTGCGCAATCTGGCCGGCGATCCGGCCTGCGCGGAGGTGCTGGAGCGGCTGCGAAGGGCGCATGAGGAGTGGTACAAAGACACGCAGGACGTGGGATTGATTCCTGAGCCGGTGTTCGACGGACTGAAACGGCCGAACGGGCAATATGAGAAGACGCCGCCGCCGGTGGTCGTCAAGCGGACAGGGGATGCGACCGGGGGAGCGAGCGTCACGCTGGCCTGCGCCACGGCGGGGGCCTCCATCGCGTATCGCGTGGGCGGCGACCCGCAAGGCAAGACAGGCTGGCTGCTGTACTCGCGTCCGGTCCCGCTGAAGCCGGGCGATGTGCTGCACGCCAGGGCCTGCCGGATCGGTTTCCGCGACAGCGATCTGGTGACGTTCGAGCCGGGCGCTCCCGTCGCCGAGCGGCCGACGCCGACAGGCACTGAGCATTGGCGGGACGGCATCGACGCGGCCAACCTGCGTCCGCGACTCTGGAAGCTCAAGGAGCTGGACTACGAGGGCGCCAACGCCGTCTATTCCTATCTGCCGTACCTGGACGATACGAGACCGTCGATTCGGTACTGGGCGGTAGTGGGGTTGCACGCCGCCGGCAGGTTTGAGGCCGATGTCGCGTTTGCCCGAACGGCGGTGAAGGCCCGGCTGGCGGATGAATCAATGGTGGTTCGCGTTGCCGCGGCCCATGCGATGTGCGACTGGGGAGCCGAAGACAGTGGGCTGCCCGTGCTGGTGGACGCTCTGAAGCATCCGACGGACAAAGTCCGCATGTTCGCCATCGTCGCGCTCGACAAGCTGGGCGCGAAGGCCCGGCCGGCGCTGGCCCGGATCAAGGCCGCGACCAACGACTCCGACGACTATGTCAAGCGCGTGGCCCTGACCGTGTTGGAGCGACTGGGCGTCCCGTGATGTCGCCTCACTCTCGGATTGGCGTTTTCTCACACCCGCTTTTTGCGGAACGCAAGAACGTGGATGGTGCGTCGATCCTTGATGTACTTGCGTTCGTAGTTGGTCCCCGTCAGTTCTTCGCCTGCGGCGCCGGCCGGACGCACGAACTCGGTCTCCTCCAGCTCGTCACAAAACGCTGACGTCACCTGCCGCATCTGCTCGAAGTACTCGGCATGATCGGTCGCCATCTGGATTCTGCCCTCCGGCTTCAGGCACGCGATCAGCACCTCCACATTGTCCTGCCGGACGAACCGCCGCTTGTGATGCCGCTTCTTCGGCCACGGGTCGGGGAAGTAGATGTGAAAGCCGTCCACCGAAGCCGCCGGCACGTGTTCCCGCAGGAAGGTCGCGGCGTCCGCTCGGATTATACGGACGTTGGCCAACCCCCATCGTCCCAGCCGGTCCGCCGCATACCGGTAGAACTTGCTCGTCCATTCGATGCCGAGGTAGTCCACCTCCGGATGCGCCTGCGCCTCCTGGACGAGAAACGTTCCTTTGCCCGATCCGATTTCGATATGAAACGGTCCGATACGTCCGAAAACGCGGGCTCGATCGATCCGGCCCGGGAAATCTTCCGGTCGCAACACAATCGCACTGTATTCTCTCAGGATACGTCCCATCGCCTGGTCGTGTTCGGAATCGTTCATCATCCATTCGACAGTAGGTTTTCGCCGCATTATATGGGAAGTCCGAAGTCGAGTGAAGGTGCGGATAATTTTCTCCTGCCCGCGTTACTAAAGTGGCGCATAGCGGCACACGATGATTAGGCAAGTGAACTCTTTTGTGGGCCGCGGGTATACCAGACCCAAGAAACCCTGCCGGCGCGGAAAGGAAGTCGAAGGATGATACTTCAAATGGTCAGGGCAAAACGAAGGCAAGTCCTCGTCGACGTCAACACGCAAAGGGACTACCTGTTGGCCGACGGCGGCGCCTGCATCCGAAACCACCGAAGGGTGCTGGCCCACATCCGCCGCATGATGGCGTGGGCCAGACGAAGGGATATCCCGGTCATCTCGACGTGCGAAGTCTACCTCGAAGGCAACAACGGCGATCCGAAGTACTGCATCGACGGCACTCCCGGTCAGGAGAAGATCAGCTACACCCTCATGTCGAATCGGATCATTCTCCCGGCCGACGGCAGCACGGACCTGCCTCGCGACATGCTTCGACGCTATCAGCAGGTGGTGCTCCACAAGCGGTGCGTCGACCCGTTCGACGAGCCGCGCATCGACCGTCTGCTCAGCGAGGTCTCGGCGTCCGAGTTCATCCTCATCGGGGCCTGTGCCGAAGGGGCCGTCAAGGCGGCGGCGCTGGGGCTGCTCCAGCGGGACAAACGGGTGGCCGTTGTCGTGGACGCCGTGGGCTACCACGACAATCGCGAGGCCAAGATGGCCTTTCGCAAGATGGAGGCCAAAGGGGCCCGGCTGATTGAGACGCGGCGTCTGGCCGGCTCATCGCATCTGCGGCAGGTCGGTTGCTGCCACTGCGAGAGCTGTCAGCGTCTCGGTCAGAAGGTGGGTGTCGGCGACACGCAAGAGAATTAGCGTTTCCGTCGCCTCTCCGGCTGTTGCCTTCGAAGCGTCTGTCCGTACTGTCTGCGTCGGTCCACACGCCAGGTCTGCCGTTCTTATCGGGCCGGCAACTCCTCCGCTTCTGTCCCATCGAATCTTCTGCCTTGTCGGTACGCCTGCTGGCGGAAAGCCCCGGCATTCGGTATAATAGAGGCGTCGAAGTGAACGTGACCGGTCTACGCACAAAGGAGCAGATATGAATCGAATGGCAGCAGCCTTTGTCCTTTGTCTTGGGGGAGTCCTCATGGCAGCCGAACCCAACGAACCGTCGCCCGATCCCCAGTGCCTGATCAAGACGAACATGGGCGACATCGTCGTTCGGCTCTATGCCAGAGAGGCCCCCAAGACGGTCGAGAACTTTCTTGGGCTGGCCGAGGGGACCAAGGTGTTCGTCGATCCGAAGACGGAGCACAAGGTCCGAAAGGCGTACTACAACGGTCTGACGTTCCATCGCGTCGTCAAGGGGTTCATGATCCAGGGCGGCTGTCCGCTGGGAACCGGGGAAGGCGGACCGGGCTACAAGTTCGAGGACGAGATCAATGCCGATGCGCTCGGACTCGACAAGCTGAGCGTTCTCGACGAGCAGGGCCGCCCCCATCCCTGGCTCGGCATCCGGTCGCAGGAGGACTTCAACAACACCGTGCTGCGTCCCCTGTTTCGGGTTCTGGGAATCACTTCGGACGAGCAGCTTGCGGCACGCCAGGAGGAGGTGAACCAGCGCGTTCACACGATGCGACTCAAGGATGTGTACGTCAATCTGGGATACAAGTACAATGCCAAACTCAAGTCGCACGCCCCCAAGCGCGGGTCTCTGGCGATGGCCAATTCCGGCCCGAATACGAATGGCTCGCAGTTCTTCATCAACCTGGTGGACACACCCTGGCTGACGGGTAAGCATACGGTTTTCGGCGAAGTGGTCAAAGGCATGGAGGTCGTCGATCGCATCGGCGAGGTTCCCGTGACCAGCAAGCATCTGCCGGTCGACCCGGTCCGGATCATCTCGGTCCAGCGCATCGAGCCGGAGAAGTGAAGCCTGCGCAGCACGCCCGGCCTCGTCCGGCCTCCGTGCACGCGCCACACGGCAAGGAAAGGAATCCTGCATGTCCGCGTTCATCTGTCGACGTGGGGGGGAGCTGACGATTTCGCTGTTGTTGGTTCTTTCTCTATCTTGCCAGCGAAGCCATGAATCGCCGCCCGCGCCGGTTCTGGAGGAATCGCCCCAGGTTGTGGCGCCGCCGGCGGCCGTTCCCGACGCCAACGGCCTGACGCTGAACGAGGCCGAGTATTTCGAGAAGGTCGGCCTGGATGTGATGGTATTCAGCGACTTCTATCCGGAAGGGCACCAGGGCGGCGTGAGCATCATCCAGAACGGCGTCCGCGTGGCGGCCAACGGCGACGTGCGTCTCGAACCGACCCCTGGACAGTGGCAGCCGATCCCCAAGCTCGACAAGCGGGAGGTCGACGCGGAGAGCCAGACGATCACGGCGTTTCTGAGCTACCCCGACCCCAGCCGCGACCGCAAGGGATTCAATCCCATCATCTACCCGGCTCTTCAGTTCTCGTATCGGGTCAGTGTCCGGCCGGAAGGCGAGGCCTTTCGCGTCGTGGTGGATCTCGACGAGCCCCTTCCCGAAGAGTGGGTCGGCAAGGTCGGCTTCAATCTGGAACTGTTCCCCGGCGAGTATTTCGGCCGGCCGTACTACATGGACGACCGGACGGGCATCTTCCCGCGGCAGTTGAATGGCCCGATGTACGTCGATGAGGATTGTATCCCTCAGGCCGAGCCGCTGGCCAGGGGCCGCCGGCTTTGTGTCGCGCCCGACAGTGCGGCTCTGCGGATGACCATCGAGTCGATCGACGGCACACTGGAATTGCTGGACGGCAGGGCGCAGCACAACAACGGCTGGTTCGTCGTGCGTTCGGCGCTGCCCGCCGGCGCGACGGCCGGGGCACTGCAATGGAGGATCGAGTGCAGCACGCTGCCCGACTGGCGATACACCCCGGTGATCCACGTGTCCCAGGTGGGCTATCACCCCGGGCAGGAGAAGGTGGCTGTGATCGAGCTCGACAAACGGGACAGAGACCTCGCAGAGGCGGCGCTGGTGAGGATAGCGCCTTCCGGGGGTCGCGAGGAGGTCCTTCGCGCCCAGCCGGACGATTGGGGTGGCTTTCTGCGCTACCACTATCTGCGGTTCGATTTCAGCGACGTGAACGATCCGGGCGTCTATCTCGTCCAATACGGAGACCAGCAGTCCAACACGTTTCAGATCGACAAAGACGTGTACGCACGCCACGTCTGGCAGCCTACGCTGGAGTACTTTCTGCCGGTCCAGATGTGCCACATGCGCGTCAACGACCGGTATCGTGTCTGGCATGGCCTCTGTCATATGGACGACGCGCTGATGGCGCCGGTGGACCGGAATCACTTCGACGGCTACGTGCAGGGACCTTCGACGCTGACGGAGTACAAGCCGCAGGAGCCGGTGCCGGGATTGAACGTAGGCGGCTGGCACGATGCGGGCGACTACGATTTGCGTGTCGAGTCGCAGATCGGGACCGTGCGGGTTCTCTCTCAGATCTACGAAGCGTTCGGCGTCGACTACGATGCGACCACGATCGATCAGGAGCACCACTTGGTCGAGATGCACCTGCCCGACGGCGTCCCGGACATCCTCCAGCAGATCGAGCATGGCGTCCTGAGCGTCCTGGGCGGCTATCGGAGTCTGGGCCGGCTCTACCGGGGCATCATCTGTCCGACCATTCCGCAGTATGTCTTGCTCGGGGACGGCGCGAACATGACCGACAACCGTTTCTACGACCCGAACCTGGAACCGGACGAAACGGACGGCGACTGGTCGGGCAAGCCGGACGATCGGTGGGTCTTCACGGAGGAGAATCCTGCTCGCGAACTCCACGTCGCGGCCGGGCTGGCGGCGGCCGCCAGGGCGCTGAAGGAATACCGACCGGCTCTGGCCGACGAGTGCGTCGAGGTGGCCCAGGCAATCTACCAGGCCAACCAGGACGTGGAGGACAGGCGGGTAGCGAGCCAGAAGATCGAAGTGGTGGCGGAGCTGTTTCTCGCGACGGGCGAGCGGGAGTATCTCGACGCCCTGGTCGCTATGCAGCCGGAGATCGTCCGAACGATCGACCGCAATGGCTGGGCGCTCGGCCGCGTGATGGAGCACATCGACGATGCGGAATTCCACGTCGCGGTCAGAACCGCGATCACGGAATATCGCAAGAGGATCGAGGAGCAGGGCAAACAGACGCCGTTCGGTGTGCCATACCGACCCAACATCTGGGGGGCCGGCTGGGGCATCCAGAGTTTCGGCGTGCCGCAGTTCTTCCTGCACGAGGGCTGGCCCGACGTCTTCGACGCGACCTACCTGCTCAATGCGTTGAACTTCGTCCTGGGCTGCCATCCGGGCCCCAACACCGCCTCGTTTGCCTCCGGTGTGGGCGCCAAATCCCTGACCGTTGCCTACGGCGTCAACCGCGCCGACTGGAGCTACATCCCCGGCGGCGTCGGTTCGGGGACCGCGCTGATCCGTCCGGACTTCCCCGAGCTGAAGGACTGGCCGTTCTTCTGGCAGCAGTCGGAGTACGTGATCGGCGGAGGCGGTTCGAACTTCATGTTCCTCGCTCTGGCGGCCCATCACCTCCTCAACGAGCCGTAGGGGGCTTTGTCGGCGATCCGTCTCCGGCTTGGGCGTCTCACCGGTCGAACTCGGCGCTGGGCACTTCGCGGATGGCCGGATCGACGTGGAAGTAGTCTTCCGGCTGGAAGCCGAAGGACCCCGCGATCAGACTGCTGGGGAACGTTTCGCACTTGTTGCGGTAGTCGCGGACGTTGCCGTTGAAGAATCGCCGGGCCGCCTGGATGCGGTCTTCCGTGTTGACCAGCTCCTTCTGGAGTTCGAGGAAGTTGCGGTCCGCCTTCAATTGCGGGTAGTTCTCGACGACCAGCATCAGCTTCTGCAAGGCCGCCACCAGTTGATTCTCATCGACGGCCTGCTGATTCGGACGGCCCTGGCTGGCCATGCATTGCGCCCGCAGTTGCGTGATGCGCTCGAAAATCTCCTTCTCGTGAGCCGCGTAGCCCTTGACCGTCGCGACGAGATTCGGAATCAGCTCATAGCGGCGTTTCAGCTCTGTGTCGATGTTGGCCCATGCGTCGCGAATGTGGTTTCGCAGAGCGACCAGCGTGTTGTACGTCAGCACCACGTACAAGATCGGCAGCAGGACGACGGCGGCGAGAACGGCAAACGGCACCCACATAGTCAGCTCCGTACAAACAGGTATTCCGGCAGCAACGAACGGACCTGGATCAGTCTCTGTAGGTTGGGTTCGATCTGCTCGGGTTTCAGCCTGTGGTTGAACGAGATCGCCAGCGCGTCGTGCTCGATTTCGATCGTCAGGTCGCGATGGACCAGGAGGTACTCGATCATCTTCGCGTTGCACACATCGTATGCGAACTTCTTGTCCTTCGAGCGGACGCAGAACGCGCGGCTGAACTCATGCGACTCGAAATCGATGTCATCGTAGCCGATGGCCTGGGCGATCTTCGAGAAGAACCCTTCCGGCCCGATGGTCAATTCCGGAAACGACGCTGGCAGGCGCAGCAGGAAGACCGAGAAGTAGTGATGGTGTGTTTGTGTGTGCCCCTTCGAATCGCTGGAATGCGTCTCGTAGTGGTAGTCGAAGACTGTGACATCGCGGTCCTGGTAGCGGCCGGTCAAGATGTTGAACGCGTAGCGATTGGAGCCTTGACGGAGTCTGTCGAGGAACTCGAAGCGACGGGCAAGGTCCCGATCCTTGCCCGGGTCGAAGCGCAGACCCAGCCGGGCCGCCATGGCGAGCATCTCCTCCCGGCGCTTCTTGGCGGCCGCATGTCCCATGATCGCCCCGACGATGATCAGGGCAATGACTCCAATGATGACGACAACCTGCATGCCCGGTTTCTCCCGTGCCTCTCATGGGGTCATTGGCCAACACTCTTGCTACGCACGCGAGGCAGATTACCACATCTCCCGCCCGGTCAAAAGGATATTTGGTTGATTGTAAGACGCCGTCGGCGGTAGACTGACGCCTTCGATTGAGAAGATGCACAACGGCCGGAAAGGAGTGTGGAGCCGATGCCCAGGACCAAGATCGTAGCAACGTTGGGACCCGCCAGCGCCAATGCGACGGTACTGCGGAAGATGTTTATGGCGGGGCTCGACGTGGTCCGCCTGAATTTCTCGCACGGCACCCATGCGCAGCATGGCGAGTCCATCGAGCTGGTCTGCCGGCTCAACGCGAAGTACCGGCGCCACATCCGCATTATGCAGGACCTGGAAGGATTCCGCATCCGGGTGGGGCGGTTCCAGGGCAGCAAGACGCGGGAGTTGAGGAATCAGGCCGTCGTCTGGCTGACCAACGACGAGACGGCCGCGGGTCCCAAGACCATTCCGTTCGACTATGGGGGCGATCTGACTCGAATCAGGCGGGGCCAGCTCATCTTCATCGATGACGGCAACCTGATTTTGCGCGTCCAGGAGAGCTCGGCGACGAGCCTCAAGGCCGTCGTGGTGGAAGGGGGAATTCTGAAGGAGCGCAAGGGCATCAACATGCCCGGCGCCGACCTGGCTTTCGGTGCCATGACGGACAAGGACAAGCGAGATCTGCGCTTCGGCATCGCGCGCCACGTCGATTTCGTCGCGCTGTCGTTCGTGCGGAACGCCGCAGACGTTCGCGAGGTGGCCGAGATCGTCAAGCCGCCCCTGCCGAAGTGCCGCATCGTCGCCAAGATCGAAAACCGCCAAGCCATCGACAACATCGACTCGATCATCGCTGCGGCCGACGGCATCATGATCGCGCGGGGTGACATGGGCGTGGCGATCCCGATCTACGAAGTCCCCATCGTCCAGAAGCGCATCATCCGCAAGTGCAACGAGGCGGGCAAGTTTGTGATCACGGCGACGCAGATGCTCGAGCACATGACCGAACACAGCCGGCCCACGCGCGCCGAGGTCGCCGACGTGGCGAACGCGATTCTCGATGGAACCGACTACGTTATGCTGTCGGGCGAGACCGCGGCGGGTAAATTTCCGTCCGAGTCGGTCGCCATGATGAACGCGATCATCAAGTTCACCGAGAAGGCCAGGGCCTCCCTGCACTGATCGGCGATCGATGGCGGCCCGCTAACTATGGTTCCGGCGTGGCGAACGCCGTATCGGCATACTCTCCGTCGATGGCCAGCTCGATCATCTGACCTTCGACGATCGTGGTGTAGCTCGATGGTCCGACCCCGTTGTCGCCGAATCGAAGTTCCGGGCTCGAACTCCACCGTGACAAGTTGCCGTCGGAGTTTCGCATTTGTTCCGTGCCGGCCACCGCGGTCACGATGCCCACGATGACGACGACGGTGACGATCGACATCGACAGCAGCGCGATCGCAGAGGGGACGATCCCGGCCAGCGGCCGCTTCCGCACGGTCCGAGAATCCTGCGGCTCGCGGCCGGACCAGAGCCTGTCCCAGGGCGAAAGCGGCGTCACCACGGACGGAGTGCGTGATCGTTGGCTCATGACCGACCCTCCATTTCCTGCTATCTAAACCATACACCATTTTGGAGGCGATGGAGGGTCAAATTCGGGCGAGTCATCTCGCCGAGCTTCCCCGCGTTCAGGTCGCCGACACGGCCCTGCACCAGGTCTGGGCCATCAGCGCGGCCCCGGCAAGGGTGGGGTGCACGCCGTCACCGGCCCAGTAGGCCGGCGGGGTTGTCTGCACCGCCTCGTCGAACATCGTCTGGAACGGGATGAACACGGCATCGAACGCGCCCGCAACGCGTTTGGCCGCCGCCCGATAGTCGTCAAAATCGGGGAACCACTTCTCGTTCACGGCGCCGCAGCGGAGCACGAACGGCTCGCAGACCACCAGCTTCACGCCGGGAAGCTCGCGCTTCGTGCGTTCGAGAAGGGCGCGATAGTCCCGCTCGTAGACCTCGATGGTGCCGTCGTATCGGCCGTCGAGCTTGTGCCAGATGTCGTTGACGCCGATCAGGATGCTGACGACATCGGGCTTCAGGGCGATGCAGTCCTTGTCCCATCGTTCGGCGAGCTGGAACACCTTGTGTCCGCTGATGCCGCGATTGTAGATCGTCAGCTTCGCCTCGGCGTGGTCGGCCAGCAGGGCGGCGCCGGCTAAGAGGGCGTAGCCGCTCCCCAGCGCTCGGATGTCGTTGGCATTGCCCTCGCGCTGCCGGTCGCGCCCGGCGTCCGTGATCGAGTCGCCCTGGAACAGGACGACGTTGCCGGCTTCGATCCGTCCGCCTTTCTTGCCCGCCAGACGGGCCGTCGAGCTGGAGCAGCCTGCCGAAGACAGAAGCGATGAGGCGGCCAATGTGACGGCAGTCGTCGCCGCGGCCTTGCCGATGAATTCACGCCGCGTGGTAGTGCCCTTCGTTGAACCGGATTGCGTCATATTCATTCTCCTTATCCATCCCGCCCAGTGTCACCATCGGTCTGCAACCGCGATCGTCGCCGGCCGCAACGCTGCATGGTACCGATCTGTGGGTCAGAACGCCAGCGTCTTGGCGCCCATGTGGGCAGGCCCGTTTGTGCATTACCCGATGCGGCGGTCATAGGCGCGGTAGAGCAGGTCGAGTTCGGTGGTCTTGGCGTCGTAATCGCGCTGGAGTTGCCCGAGGTGGTCGGGATTTTTGTAGATCTCCGCGTCGCCGAACCGTTCCTTCATCTGTTCGATCTCGTGTTCCAGTTCGACAATCATCTCCTCGATCTGCTCGGCGGAGTATTTGTTGAATCGCTTAAGCTCCTCGGGTGTCGTCGTGTGGGGCTTGTCGTTGTCCGGGCTGCCGGAGGCACGACCTTTGCGCGGTGCGTCCTTGCCGGTTCGTTTGGCCTGCTGTTCGGCTTCGTTGCGTTGGCGGACCAGAGAGGCGTAGACCGAATAGGCGGGCTCGCCGGCGACGAATTCGGTCTGGCCCAGGCAGCGATTGCCCAGCTTGTCCGTTCCGACGACCAGGAGCCTGTCGACGACGCGGTCGAGGAAGTAGCGGTCGTGGCTGACCGCGATGATCGTCCCGGTGTAGTCGTCGAGTGCGGTCTCCAGCATCTCGCGGCTGGCGATGTCGAGATGATTGGTGGGCTCGTCCATGACCAGCACGTCCGGCTCGGTCAGCACGAGCTTGCAGAGCATCAGGCGGTTGCGCTGCCCTCCGCTGAGGTCGCCGCACTGCTTGAACACGTCGTCGCCCGAGAAGAGGAAGGCGCCCAGGCGACTGCGGACCTGCTCGGCGGTCAGGTCCGGCCGGACGCTTCGCGCCTCGTCCAGAACGGTCTTGGCCGGGTCGAGGATATCCCCATGCTGGTCGAGATAGCCGACGCGCAGGCTGGCGCCCACGCGAATCGTGCCCGCCGACGGCTCGATCTGACCGAGGGCCAGCTTCACGAGGGTGCTCTTGCCGGTGCCGTTGGGACCGGTGATCCCGAGCCGCTCGCCGCGAAGGATGTCGAAGGTCAGGTCCTCGAACAGCGTCAGATCGCCGAACGACTTGCGCAGGCCCTCGCATCGCAGTACGATGTCGCTGGTGCGGCCGGTCTTGCGGAACGAGAAGCGGATCGTCTTCTGGTCCGTCGGCTTTTCCAGGAAATCGGGGTTCTCCTTGAGCAGACGCTTCAGGCGGGTCTTGCGGCCTCGGGCGGTGCCGCGCATGCCTTCCTGGTCCTTGTTGCGGGCGATGAAATCGAGCGTCTTTTCGACCATCTCGACGCGTTTGGCGTGCTCCCGCTCCTGCTGGAGCCGCACCGTCTCCTTGGTCTGCGTATAGGTTCCGTAGCTGCCGTTCCAGACCTCGGCCTGGCGGTTCTCCACCTCGACGATCTTGCAGACGACCTTGTCGAGCAGATAGCGGTCGTGGCTGATGACGATCGCGGCCCCCCGATAGGTGGCCAGGAATCGCTCCAGCCACTCGGTGGCCTGGAGGTCGAGGTGGTTGGTCGGTTCATCCAGCAGCAACAGGTCGGTTTCGAGCATGAGGACCTGGGCCAACCCGAGCCGGGAGAGCTGCCCGCCGCTCAGCGCTGTGGTCCTGGCGTGGTGTAGCTCCGGCTCGAAGCCCATCGCTGCCAGGGTCGCGTTGATACGAATCTCGTATTCGTAGCCTCCGGCCAGCTCAAACTCGCGGCACAGACGGTCGTACTGAGCCATCTTGGCCTGGAGGGCCGACCCGGTCAGGCTCTCCATCTCCTCTGAGGCGTTGTGGATGCTGGTCTGGAGCTTCAGCAGGTGGTCGACGCCGGCGTGCATCTCCTCCATCACGGTCCGCAGGCCGCTGAAGGTGGCCTCCTGAGGCAGGTAGCCGATCCGCAGGCCCTTCTGCTTGATGACGCGCCCCATGTCGGGCTGGACGGCCCCTGTGATGAGCTTGAGGATGGTGCTCTTGCCCGAGCCGTTCGGACCGACCATGCCGACCTTCTCGCCCGGGTGAAACGCCACGGTCAGTTGGTCGAGCACGACCTCCGAGCCAAAGGCTTTGTGGATGTCTTGTAGGGTAACGATGGCCATCAATCGCCAATCCAGTGGGTCCGTACGGTGCGGCACGCAGCAGACCGGAACCTGCTCTCGCCCCCATTCGGTAGGACGAACCACATATTCTATCGGCCTGGAGCCTCCGATTCAAGCAGCGAGCGGCTGTTTTGACGAGATGGCGACTTCTGCTCCGCCGGCGGGGCGGGCGGGCCTGGGGCAAATGGGCCGCTGTGACCCAAAACTTGCTTGCGATACCGGCCCGAACGTGATTAACTGCCAATAATCAGCCTTTGAAACACGTCTTACGGAGAGTACGGTTGGTCCTGAACCTGCAAACCGAGCATTAACATCGAGTTTGGAGAACTGAGCATGACGCACAAGCAGAAGTTGACACGACGAGAACTCCTGAGGAGTTCGGCCGTTGCGGCCGGAACTCTGGTCCTGACGGGAGCGCCCGGGCCGCTCGCGTACGCCCAGGGCAGTGACACGATACGGGTCGGCGTAGTCGGCTGCGGCGGACGAGGCTCCGGCGCCGCGCACAACTGCGTCGAATCCTCCGCCGGCGTACAGATCGTCGCGCTGGCGGATACCTTCGCCGACCGGATCGAGAAGCTCAAGGGCGACTTCAACGTGCCCGAGGATCGCTGCTTCGTCGGTCTCGACGCCTACAAGAAGCTGATGGCGCTGGACGACGTCAACTTCGTGATCCTGGCGACGCCTCCAGGGTTCCGCCCCGTCCAATTGGCCGAGGCCATTCGACAGGGCAAGCACGTGTTCATGGAGAAACCCGTCGCGGTCTG
The DNA here is from genome assembly GCA_964575615.1 of uncultured Pirellulales bacterium. Taxonomy (GTDB): domain Bacteria; phylum Planctomycetota; class Phycisphaerae; order Sedimentisphaerales; family Anaerobacaceae; genus Anaerobaca. The sequence continues at coordinate 45,443 of CAZNSM010000019.1, forward strand.
CCCCGCCGGCATCAAGATGGTCATCGAGGCTTCCGAACTGGCCGAGCAGAAGGGCCTCGGCATCGTTGCCGGCACGCAGCGCCGTCATCAGAATGAGTACGTCGAGACGATGAAGCGCGTGCTCGACGGCGCGATCGGCGAGATCGTCTCGGCCCAGTGCTACTGGAACATGGGCGGTCTGTGGTGTCACAAGCGCGAAGCGAACGAGAGCGACGTCGAATGGCAGATTCGCAACTGGCTCTACTTCACGTGGCTGTCGGGCGATCATATCTGCGAGCAGCATGTCCACAACATCGACGTGGTCAACTGGGCCTTCGGCGACGTGCTTCCCGAGACGGTGCACGGCATCGGCGGCCGGCAGTTCCGCACGGGCGAAGAGTATGGCCATATTTTCGACCACTTCGGCGTCGAGTTCACCTATCCGAACGACGTGCGGACGATCAGCACGTGCCGTCAGATCGAAGGGACGGCCGGCAACGTCAGTGAGCGCGTCGTGGGCACCAAGGGTTGGACGGATTGCTGCGGCCGGATCGAGGGCGAGAACCGTTGGCGCTACCGGGGACCGCGCAGCGACGCCTATGTCCAGGAGCACACCGATCTGATCAAGAGCATCCGCGACGGCAAGCCGCTCAACGAGGGCAAGCGCATCGCCAACAGCACGCTCTGCGCGATCATGGGTCGCGAGTCGGCGTACAGCCGCCAGCAGTTCAAGACGTCGTGGTTCACGAGCCGGTGCACGCTGGATCTGCTCCCTCCGGCCGATCTGAAGCTGAGCGATTCCAAGCCCGTGCCTGCGGTGGCGATCCCCGGCCAGTATGAGCTGCCCGGCTGGACGCAGCAGGGACGCCGGAATCGCGGCTGATCCATCTGAGACGAGAACGCTAAGAGATCGAACGAAGGAGATAGCGGATATGGCATCGTCAGATAACGATAAGAGCACAACGAGGAAGAACGCCGCAACGGCCGGCGTGGTAGCGGCGGCCGCCTCGATCGGCCAAATGGCCTATGCCCAGGGCACCGGCAAGATCAAGGTCGGCCTGCTGGGCTGCGGCGGACGGGGCAACGGCGCCCTCGAGCAGTGTCTTCAGGCGGACCCCGGCATCGAGGTGATCGCGCTGGCAGACTTGTTCGAGAGAAAGGTGCGGGGGACCCGCGACAACTTCATGAGGAAAGAGCAGTATCAGGGCCGCATCAAGATCGACGACGATCACCTGTACTGGGGCTACGATTGCTACGAGAAGCTGGCCAAGTGCGAGGCGGACCTGCTGCTGATGGCGACCGCCCCGGCCTTCCGCGGAAGGCAGATGATGGCGGCGATCAAGGCGGGCAAGCACATCTTCACGGAGAAGCCCGTCGCGACCGACGTGGCTGGCTGCAAGGAGGTCATGGAGGCCTCGAAGCTGGCTAAGGAAAAGGGACTGGCGATCGTCTGCGGCACGCAGCGCCGCCACGAATTCAGCCGCATGGAGCTGATGAAGCGCATTCACGACGGCGCGATCGGCGAGCTGGTCGGCGGCCAGTGCTACTGGTACGGCGGAGGCATCTGGTTCCGCGGCGCCAGCGAGGGCATGAGCGAGCTCGACTGGCAGTGCGAGAACTGGTATCACTTCACCTGGCTCTCGGGCGACCAGATCTGCGAGCAGCACATCCACAATATCGACGTGCTGAACTGGTGCTTCAACGGCCCGCCCGCCAGGTTCATGGCGGTCGGCGGTCGCCAGTGGCGCGACGCCAACCAGGACCAGGTCAGGACCGCCAAAGAGGTCTGCCGCAAGTTCACCGGCAGTGAGGACAACTGGCAGAAGTTCAACGGCGACATCTGGGACCACATCTACGCCGAGTTCGAATATCCCAACGGCGCCCGTTGCCTGAGCTTCAGCGGCCACAGCCCCGGCACCGGCCGCAACGGCGAGAAGATCGTCGGCACCAAGGGCACCAGCGACTGCAACCACAACATCACCGGCCAGAACGCCTGGACTTATCAGGGCGAGAACGTCGATGGCATGCTGCGCGAGCACATCGACCTGATCCAGAGCATTCGCAGCGGCAACGTGCTCAACGAAGGCCAGCGAATTGCCGAGAGCACGCTGACGGCAATCGGGGCGCGGATCGCCGCCTTCACGGGCCAGGTGGTCACCTGGGACTGG
>CAZNSM010000020.1:0-46135 GCA_964575615.1 uncultured Pirellulales bacterium
GAGCGATGGAACAGAGAACCGTGTTGTTTGTGGACGATGACGAGAGACTGCTGGCGTCCCTGAAAAGAGGTCTTCTCGACGAACCGTACAATGCGCTTTTCGTGGGCAGCGGCAAGGAAGCGCTCCAGATTCTCGGGCAGCAGGAAATACACGTGCTGGTGACCGATATGCGCATGCCGGAGATGGGCGGACTCCAGCTCCTCAGAGAGGTGAAGCAGAGGTATCCCCACGTTGTTAGAATGGTCCTCTCGGGATACACCCAGGTCACCACTGTCTTGACAGCGGTCAACCAGGGCGAGGTCTTCCGATACATCACGAAGCCATGGAAACTCGATGAGGAATTCAAACCGATGATCCGGGAGGCGATAGAGTACTACGACTTTCAGAGCACGCGTAAGGGGTTTGCGGCGCAGATACAACCAAAGGATCTTCCCCAGACAGCCGCAGTCGCGCGGACAGAAAGCGAAGGAGAAGTCGATGGAGCATAATAAGCCACTCGTCGGTGATTCTGTGGAACAGAAGACGCCGAGCACATGCTCGCATCGTCTGTTGGCCTCTCTCCATGTGTGGCCGGAAGTGGCGGATGTGATGACCAAGGAGGTCATCACGATTGGTCCTAGCGGGACTTTGGTGTCCAGCGCACAGATCATGTCGGAGAATGGTGTTTCCTGTCTTCTCGTAGGAGAGCACGACAAGATAGTGGGCATCCTTACCGAACGCGACCTGCTCAGAACGGTTGCCAGTGGCCACCGGGATTTCTGCACGATGACGGCAGCAGACACGATGTCAAGTCCGGTCGAAAGCATATCTCCCCATCTCTCTGTTCTGGATGCCGGCGCGGTCATGGAGGCAAAACACATCAAACGGCTGCCGGTCATGTCAGAAGGCCGTTTGGAAGGAATTGTGACGCAGACCGATTTGACTCGTGTTCTTGCTTCCTACGGCCAGTGGAAAAACCTTTCGGAAATCATGAGTCGTGACGTAGCCGTCGTTCAGACCAACGCAACAGCCGCCGAAGCGGCAGAGATCATGAACTCCCGACACGTCTCGTGCATCGTCATCCTGGAAGGCAGCCAACTGCGAGGCATCGTCACGGAGAAAGACTTCTCCCGAAGAGTAATCGCGCCGCAAAGGGATCCGAGGTCACTCAGAGTGCAGGATGTGATGTCTTCTCCAGTGATAACGATACCCTCTTGTTGTTCCATCTTCGGCGCTCGGAAGGTCATGGATAGGATGCACATTCGCAGACTGGCGGTCATGGAGAACGACCGGCTGTGCGGGATCGTAACCCAGACGGACATCTTCAGAGCTTTGAGTGAGAAGTCCCGAGAGAAGGAAATCGATACTCTGCACCTGTTACAGTGTTCGGAAAGCGGTGTCTATGCCCTGGACTCTGACGGAAAGGTGACCTATGTCAACCCTGCACTTGCAAGACTTCTCGATGTCTCCGACCCTTCGGAGCTGATCGGGCAGCCTTTTCCGCCGGAACGGTTCTGTGTCGCTCCCGAGGAAAGCTCGTCGTGTTTGCAGGGATCTGGAAGACCGGACGTCACGATCCAACAACTGGTGCTCAGGACTACCAAAGGTAGGAAGATCCATACCTATCTCTTTTCCACGTTTGCAAGGAACATCTACGGCGAAATCGACGGTGCCCAGGGCGTGCTCCATGACGTGTCCGAACGTGTGCGAGCGGAGGAGACGATAAGGCGCGCCTACGAAGAACGCGAGGCGGCGAATGCGAAGCTCGTGGCAATGCAGTCTCAGCTCGTGCAGTCTGAGAAGCTGGCGTCTATTGGGCAGCTTGCCGCTGGCGTTGCGCATGAGATGAACACGCCCGTGGGCTTCGTCGCCAGCAACTTCGAGACACTGGAGGGGTACGTCAAGAAGATCCGGGATCTGCTCGTTCTGTATGATAGGTTGGTTCCCCGAGTCGTGCCGCTGGAAGACCCTGGGCTACGAAATCTGTTGGCCGAAATCGACCAGTTCCGAAGCAGCACACGCATCGACTTCATTCTCGAAGACATCCAGGGCCTGTTCGACGATTCCAGGGAGGGCCTGGAAAGGGTAACCACCATCGTTCGGAACCTGAGAGATTTCTCGCGGATCGATCAGCCGGGGAGCCGGGACGAGTACGACCTGAACGAGGGTATCAAGGCGACCCTGGTCGTGGCCCGAAACGAGATCAAGTATGATGCCGATGTCAGGACGGAGCTTTCGGAGATACCTCTGATCTTCTGCCACGGCGGCCAGGTCAACCAGGTGCTCCTCAACATCCTCGTGAATGCGGCCCAGGCCATCAAGTCTCAGAAGCGGGGCGACGGGGACAGGGGGACGATCACGGTCAGGACTCGTGCGTGTGAAAGCGGCGTGGTGTGTGAAATCGCCGACGATGGGCCGGGGATTGCCCCCGAGCATCTGACTAAGATTTTCGAGCCCTTCTTCACGACGAAGGCTCCGGGCAAGGGCACGGGCTTGGGACTTAGCGTTTCGTACGACATTATTGTGCACAAGCACAAGGGCAAGCTGCTCGTGGACAGCACGGTCGGCCACGGGACAACCTTCACGATAGAGCTTCCGACCGGCACCAGAGAAAACGATGAGCAGGAGACCATGAGCGATGGAACAGAGAACCGTGTTGTTTGTGGACGATGACGAGAGACTGCTGGCTTGCCTGGCAAGAGTCCTGGCGAGAGAGCCCTATAAGGCTTTGTTTGCCGACGGCGCGCAGCGGGCCATCGAGATTCTCGCGCGATCCCGTGCACGTGATCGTAACCGACATGCGCATGCCGGAGCTGAGCGGGCTTGAGCTTCTCCAGACAGTGAAACAGCAGTACCCTCACGTCATCAGGCTGGTCCTTTCCGGGGATGATGAAGTGGCCACTCTGCTCGGGGCCATCAACGAGGGAGAAATCCTCAGATTCATCCGCAAACCCTGGAAGTCGAGCGAGGAACTCAGGACGACTATTCGGCAGGCGATCGAGTTCTACGACCTTCACAGTGAGCGAGAAATGCTGATGAACTTCTTCGAGGTTTGGGTGGAGGGTCTGGAGCCTGATTCAGTCGACGTCCAGTTCCTCCGGGCCTTGGTCGCTACCCGCAAGAAGCACCTGTACCAGTGGAGGCAGCGATGTGAATCGGTTGGATCAAGGCCAGAATAGAGCAAACGCGTCGTGTCGGTCATGCCGAGAGACGAATAGCCGACCTCGTTCGAGTCCGCGCCAGAATGGGCCGAGCAGGGGACGGACGATTCTGGGAATCGGTTGGTGTGTCGCAGGCAACGACGCCTCCAGTGTCCGTTGTCGCGGGTTTCTGCCATGCTCGATGTCTGCGATTGGCAAGGAGACATGACCATGGAATCGGTTCCATATGAACAAGTCCTGGCGGCTCTCCCCGACGGGATCACCGTCCAAGACCGGGATTTCAACATTGTCTATCAGAACAACACAATGAGACAGACTCTCGGTTCCCACGTCGGCGAGAGGTGCTACGCCGTTTACGAACGCAGGGACGGTATTTGTGAAGGATGTGGCGTGCAAGAGGCCTTCCAGACAGGAGAGCCGAATATGGTTCTCCGGACGGCATTCGGGGCAGACGGAACGACATCCTATTGGGAAAACTCCTGCTTTCCATTGTGTGATACCGAGGGAAACATCGTAGCCGGGGTGGAAGTCTGCCGCAGCGTCACGGACAGGGTGTCTCTGGAAGAAGAGGTAAAGGACGGAAACGTCGAGCGTGGCCAGCTGAACAAGCGGTTGAATCAGAGGATGGTCCAGCTTCGGTCATTGCTGGATGAACACGAGGGGATAGAGTTGCAGCTTAGAAAGGAGATGGATGTACGTGGGCAGGCCGAGAGGGATCTCCAAAGATCGCACGATGAACTGAAAGTGATACTGAAGAGGCTGGAGACGACCCAAGTGCAAATGCGGCAGTCTGAGAAGCTGGCGTCCATTGGGCAACTTGCCGCCGGCGTTGCGCATGAGATGAACACGCCCGTGGGCTTCGTCGCCAGCAACTTCAAGACACTGGAGGGGTACGTCAAGAAGATCCGCGATCTGCTTGTTCTGTATGATAGGTTGGTTCCCCGAGTCGTGCCGCTGGAAGACCCTGGGCTACGAAATCTGTTGGCCGAAATCGACCAGTTCCGAAGCAGCACACGCATCGACTTCATTCTCGAAGACATCCAGGGCCTGTTCGACGATTCCAGGGAGGGCCTGGAAAGGGTAACCACCATCGTTCGGAACCTGAGAGATTTCTCGCGGATCGATCAGCCGGGGAGCCGGGACGAGTACGACCTGAACGAGGGTATCAAGGCGACCCTGGTCGTGGCCCGAAACGAGATCAAGTATGATGCCGATGTCAGGACGGAGCTTTCGGAGATACCTCTGATCTTCTGCCACGGCGGCCAGGTCAACCAGGTGCTCCTCAACATCCTCGTGAATGCGGCCCAGGCCATCAAGTCTCAGAAGCGGGGCGACGGGGACAGGGGGACGATCACGATCAGGACCCGTGCGTGTGAAGATGGCGTGGTGTGTGAAATCACCGATGATGGGCCGAGGATTGCCCCCGAGCATCTGGCGAGAATCTTCGAGCCCTTCTTCACGACGAAGGCTCCAGGCAAGGGCACAGGTCTGGGGCTTAGCGTTTCGTACGACATTATTGTGCACAAGCACAATGGAAGGCTCCTTGTGGACAGTGAGGTCGGTCGGGGAACAACCTTCACGATAGAGCTTCCCATCGGCACCAGGGAAGACGATGAGCAGGAGACCATGAGCGATGGAACAGAGAACCGTGTTATTTGTGGACGATGACGAACAGTTGTTAGCGTGCATAGCGAGAATCGTGGCGACCGAACCTTATGAGTCTCTGTTTGCCAGAAGCGGACAGGAGGCGCTCGCGATCCTTGCACGCGAACAGGTACATGTGCTGGTAACTGACATGCGCATGCCGGTGATGAAGGGACTTGAGCTTCTTAAGACGGTGAAACAGCGATACCCGGCTGTCGTCAGGGTGGTCCTTTCCGGAGACAGCGAAATAGACACGCTGATGGGGGCCATCAACGAGGGGAAAATCGCCAAGTTCATCCCCAAGCCCTGGAACTCGAGCGAGGAACTCACAACGATTATTCGGGAGGCAATTGAGTTCCACGATCTTCCCGTCAAGTAAGAGATGGCGATAGCCGTAATGGCACGGCGAAGCGGATCTCCTCTTGCAGGGTGACGGGGCACAATGTGCAGTTGAAAAGAAGACGGGTGATGGCAGACAAACCAGGCAGTGAATTGAGCGAGCGAGGTCAGTATTGGCTGGGGCATCTTCGGCGGTGGGAACGTGTCCTTTCGGCAGGGGTGCATGAAATGATTGTCTCGGCTCGGTATTTTCGGTTGGTGCCGGTGGATTCGGCTTGATCGGCGGCCTATGGAACGGGGCGTCGGGCGCTGCCGGCGAAACCTCTGGTGGGAGACCGACCGATGAATATCCGCCAATCGACGCACCTTCCCGTCGCCCTGCGTACCGCATCTCGCCAGTTCGATCGCTGGCGAAGCCGGCAGCCCCAACGAACCCGCCTGCCCGAGGACCTCTGGCAGAAGGCTGTGATTCTCGCCCGCGCGCACGGGCTCAACAAAACGGCCACCGCGTTGGGGCTGAAGTACGACTCGCTCAAGAAGCACCTGGAGGCCGTTTGCTCGCAGGCATCGGATCTGGAAAAGGTTCCGCCTGACTTCGTTGAGCTTCTGCCGGGCGGACCGACAGCGTCACGACCCGAATGCACGATCGAGTGGGCCGATGGCCGCGGCATGAAGGTGCGGATGCACATCACGGGAATCGGTGTCCACGATCTCGTCTTGCTGGCGTGCGGCTGGCGGGACGGCCGGGCATGATCCAGGTCATACCTCAGATGCGGATTCTGGTGGCCGTCGAGCCGGCGGATTTCCGCAAGGGGATCGATGGGCTGGCCCGGGTCTGCCGCGAGGTGCTTCGCCAGGACCCCTTTAGCGGCTACGTGTTCGTGTTTGGCAACCGGCGTCGGAAAGCGATCAAGGTCTTGATCTATGACGGGCAGGGCTTCTGGTTATGCCAGAAGCGGCTTTCGAAGAGTCGGTTTCCCTGGTGGCCACAGCGTGGCTCCGAGGCCACCGAGCGTTTGCAGGCCCATCAACTGGCGGTGCTGCTGTCGGCGGGCGATCCGACGGTGGCCCAGGGGGCGGCGGCTTGGCGTCGGGTAGACGCCGGGCCGCCAGAATGAATCGCGGTCTGCCTCTCAGAAAGGATTGAAGCGTACGCCCGCCGATGCCCGATAATATCCTTTGTCGCATCTTGCGATGGTTTGGACATCGTGCGGGGTGAACGATGGGTAACCTTCGAAAGATCAAGAAAGCGTTGCGGCATCAACATCCAGGGCCGGCCAGACCACCGGCCGACGGCGGGGTCGAAACCATGGACCTGGATCGCCAGGAACTGGAGGCGATCTTGGAGCACGCCAAGATGGCCCTGAGTCAGGAGGAATACACCAAACTGCATGCGGCGATGGAGACGCTGGTATTCCTGACGACGGAGTTGGAGAAGAAGCGGGTCTCGGTCCAGCGGCTCAAGCAACTACTGTTCGGGACCACGACGGAGACGACGCGAAAGGTGATGAAGCGGATTCTCGATAACGTTGGCAAGGAAGGTACCTCGCGTGATGAAGCAGTCGAGGGCCCGGAGTCCGAGGCCCACCCGAAGGCCAAAGGGCACGGCCGTAACGGCGCCGAAGCCTATGTCGGCGCCGAAGAGATCCGGGTGCGGCACGCCTCACTCAAGCCCGGCGATTCTTGCCCGAACTGTAAGAAAGGCACGCTCTATGAGAGCGTCGAACCGGGCCGACTGGTGCGGATGCATGGTCAAGCTCCTCTCGGGGCAACGGTCTACGAACTACAGAAGTTGCGTTGCCACTTGTGCGGCGAGATCTTCACGGCCGAAGCGCCACCCGGCGTGGGACCGGACAAGTATGACGCCGAGTCAGCGAGCATGATCGCGTTGCTCAAGTATGGCAGTGGGCTTCCATTCAATCGCCTCGAACGGCTCCAGGGTAGCCTGGGTCTGCCGCTGCCGGCCGCGACGCAATGGGACATTGTGAACCACAGCGGCGGCCGGATCGAACCCGCCCTGGAGGAGTTGATTCGCCAGGCCGCTCAGGGCCAGGTGGTGCACAACGACGATACGACCATGAAGGTGTTGGAGCTTGACGACCGAGATGCTCCGCCCAGCGATGCCGATTCGCCGTCGGGGCTTGATCGCAAAGGCGTCTTCACCTCGGGGATCGTCTCGATCCTCGAGGGTCGCCGGATCGCCCTGTTCTTCACGGGGCACCGGCACGCCGGCGAGAACTTGGCCACCGTATTGAAGCAACGCGCCTCCGAGTTGGATCGGCCGATCCAGATGTGCGATGCGTTGTCGCGCAACATGCCCCAAGAGCTCGAGACCCTCGTGGCGAATTGCCTGGCCCACGGACGGAGGCAGTTTGTCGATGTGGCGGCGAACTTCCCGGATGAGTGTTTGTATGTGTTGACGATCCTGGGCGATGTCTATAAGAACGACGCCGAGGCCAAGCGTCGGGAGATGTCCCCCGAACAACGTCTGGCGTTTCACCAGGCCAGCAGCCAGGCCAAGATGGAGGAACTGAAGGCTTGGCTGACCGCCCAGATCGAAGAGAGAAAGGTCGAGCCCAACAGCGGCCTGGGCGAGGCGATTACCTCCATGCGCAAGCACTGGGACAAACTGACGCTCTTCCTCCACCATCCCGGTGCGCCGCTGGATAACAACCTCTGTGAACAGGCCCTGAAGAAGGCGATTCTTCACCGCAAGAATGCTTACTTCTATAAAACGGAAAATGGGGCTCAAGTGGGGGACTTGTTCATGAGTCTGATCCACACCTGCGAATTGAACGCCGTCAATCCCTTCGACTATTTGACGGAACTGAACCAGCATGCGAGCGAACTCTCCGCTCACCCGGCCGACTGGATGCCCTGGACCTACCGGGACACACTCGCCAAACAGGCTGCGTCCCAGCCCATCTGATCTCCATTCACACCGCCCTCAACCGCCACCAAAAACTCAGATTTCTCAGCCGCGCCGGAAGGACACGGAGCATCTCGAAGCCACACCGCCGGCGGCATTGGGTCCGGCGACGCGCTGCGCACAAGGCGGCCGGAAGGTTCGTGGGTGGGTTGCTGTTCATCGGTCGTTCTCCTATAACGGGATCTCACCGGCCCGCCCGACGCCCCCTTCTATGAGTCGCCGATCAAGCAGAGCAGGACGGCCACAACCCAAATACCGATGAGTACGAATCATTTCATGCACCCCTATCGAAAAGACACGGTCTATCGTACGTGCGTTGTACGATAGAAGAGAGGGGTCATGCCGAAGCGTCTGCGAAAGTGAAGGGCAAAGCGTGAGTTGTCGGAGTAGCCTACATTCCTTGCTACACGCTTTATCGGCATCCTAGTGTTCCTAAGGGTCCCAGCGGCTTTTTGGAGTCGAATATCTCGAAGATATTCTGTGAAACTGGTTCCCCTGTGCTCCCGAAAGAGGCGCGCCAGATGCCCAGGACTGATCCCCGCGATTCTTCTGGCTAGCATATCCAGTTGGATGGGTTCGTCATAATGGAAGGCGATATACGCACATGCCCGATCCAGAGGATCTCCCGGCAAAATGCTTGTTTTGTTGTGCTCGGCCAGTCGATACCAGATCGCATCGAGATGGCCCTTGGCGCAATCCTCCGCGGCGTTGGGGTCTCCATCCAAGACAGCCTCTGCGATCTGGCGGTGTGCCTCAAACAGCACGTTGAGGTCTGGCCAGTATTCTCGTATCGTGTCCTTGTGGAACGAAATCTGGTATTTACGGAGCTGTTTATACACGGTTGGTAGACCATCGATATCAGCCAGTTTTACAATGGCAAGATGGAACGCCAAGTCGGTTTCCAGAAAACGCTGATAATCGCCGGCCTTTGCGGCAGTCTGCATCGCGTCAAAAACAGTAAGGAACGATTCGGCCGTAACTCCCTGCGCCACTTTCAGCGCAGCATATCTGGCTGCGAGTCCGTCCATTACGGCTCTCATGTCCATCACGCCTTTGGCTCGGGCAAGGTCGATTGTGTGCATTCTTGGCACCTCTGCATGATATGTCATATCGCGCGCGCAAACACGCCAAACAGGACAATTCGCGGATAAGTCTTCATCACGGCATAATGCTGCCTATAATATAGTCAAGATGATCGATCATTCAACTGTACCTATAGAGCATGAGTTTATTCGAACATTCGAAGAATGCAACTTGTGATTCATATTTATCCTGTCTTGTTTGTAGGTGGTACCCACAGATCGAGGCCTCGTCGGTGTGTGGTATGCACGCGTCGAACGGCGTCACTGCAAGAAGACTTCTGGTGGAGAATGAGCTATGAGCGGGAAGATGCTGCATAGAAAAGGTGGATTTACTTTGATCGAGTTGCTGGTCGTGATCTCAATCATTGCCCTGCTACTGGCTATTCTGATGCCCTCGCTGTACAAGGCGAGAGAGCAGGCCAAACGCATCTCCTGCATGAACAATGTCAAGCAGATTGCTCTGGGGATCTACCTGTACTGTCTTGATTATGAAGGTCGGTTTCCTAATCACGATGAGATCGGGAGTAGCAACGTGCTGTTTGCCGGTACTCGAGGCAATTATCCAAATCACAACGCGCATGAGATCGGGGCCGATAGGCGTATCGTCAATCCCTATATGGGGATCAAGGACGCAAAGCCAGATACAGACGTCGATGTGTGTCGATGTCCATCTGACAATGGAACTCCAGACGTATCGGAGAATCCTTGGGAAACGACGTATTGGCTCTTCGGCAGCTCGTACGTCTACAACTACTACGCTCCGGCTGAGCCCCATCCCCTAACTCTGAGCAAGACCCAGTTGGATAAGGTGGACACTCCGTCTCGTGTGGTCACGACGGGCGGTGCGCCTCTGTGGAACTACTGGTCGGGGGTGCCGGAAGAACGCCGGCAACGCTGGCATCGAGAAGGACAGAAGCCAATGGCGTCGATCGGTTTTGTTGACCAAAGCGTGCGGTTTATGGAGATTCTGCCGGAGAACACGAATGACGAGTATACCTTCATTCCCGAGCGAAGGAATCGCAAAGTAGTGCAAGAGGTGCAGTGGTGAGACAGGTTTCGACGCAACAGATACCGTTAGTGATCTATTGACAAGGAGAATAATGTGAAAACGTTTCGTGGTCTGTTTCCGCCGATGATTACTCCGTTCAAAGAGAATCTCGAGGTGGATGAGCAACGCCTTCGTGAACATGTCGATTTTTTGATCGGCGGTGGCGTGGATGGCCTTTGTGCCGGGAGCAGTACTGGGGAATTCTCGAATCTAAGCCGGGAAGAATGGGAGCAGGTAATCGAGATCAGCCTGGACCAGGTTGCCGGTCGGGTCCCGGCATTGGCTGGTACAGCCGCGATGAGCACGGCCGAGACGATCGAGCGGAGCCGGTATGCGGAGAAGCTGGGATTTGATGGGCTGTTGGTTATTTCTCCCTGGTATCAGGTGCATACACAGCGAGAGATCTACGCACATTTTAAGGCCTTGCGCGATGCAGTGTCGCTGCCGATCATGATCTACAATAACCCGCCGGTCACGGGTCTCGAACTCGGGATAGATCTGTTGGAGCGACTTACCAACGATGGCATCATCCAGTACATCAAGGATGCCAACAGCGATCCGTATATGCTGTCTCGTCTGAAAATGCGGTTGGGAGACAAGCTCCATCTGTTCTATGGTCATGACAACAACGCCATCGGTGCCTTTGCCTTCGGCGCGACCGGGTGGGTATCGGGCTCATCGAATTTCGACCCGCGGCGATGGTCCCAACTCGTTCACCTGTGCATCGACGACAACGATTATGTATCCGCACGAGAGTTATGGTACGAAATCCTGCCCTTTATTGAGGCGGTGACGGTTGGGCTCAACGGCGAGCGTCCTGACTGGATTGCGGTGGTCAAACGGGGTTTGGCGTTACGAGGGCGAGACGTGGGGTCGGTTCGCCCGCCCATGCTTCCGGTGACGCCGGATATGGATGCAAAACTGACCAGGATTGTGGGCGCGCTGTCCTTTGACGAGGCGACCGACAAGGTTGCACGCGAGCCAAAGATGTCTGTAACGACCCGCTATAGTAGTGCCAGGAGCCGACCATGATGCCCCGTCGCACGGGATATCACCTGCTTGTTCTTGCTTCGATGTGCATGTTGGGTGCGGTCTTGCATGCGGGACCGTCCGTTTTGTGGACCCCGGACACACCCGTTCCAAGGGCGGACGCGTGTCCGTTGCTCGAGGGCGTCGAGTTCGCGGTGGTCAAGGCGAACGAGCCGAAACGGGATGGTTACCACTGGCTGCATGGAGCAGCGGTGTGCTGGCACAACGGGAAGCTCTATGCTTCCTTTGGGCATAATAAGGGCCGTGAGAATACGGCGGGCGAGCAGGCTCGCGGACGGGTGAGCAGCGATGGCGGCAGGACGTGGGGGTTGACGTTTACCATAGACGCCGGGGACGGCAACCTGGCCATCAGCCATGGCGTGTTGTTATCCTGTCGGGGGACGTTGTGGGCGTTCCAAGGCGCTTTTTATGATGACTTTCGCAGGACGCATACGCGCGCCTACATTCTTGATGAGGCGATGGGTGTGTGGCAGCCTAAAGGTGTCGTGGTGGACGGTGGTTTCTGGCCGATGCAGGAGCCTCTGAAGATGGACGACGGCAACTGGATCATGGCCGGGGCGCGAATCACGAAGGGATACACAGATAAGGTGGCAAACCTCCCCTCTGTGGCAATCAGTCATGGCGACGATTTGACGGTGTGGGATCTGATCGTGATCCCCAATGACGAGAGCGTCCCGGAAGAGTCGATTTGGGGAGAGTCTACGATTACTGTAGATGGTCCTCGAGTCGTCAACATTTCCCGCTGGGGCGGTGGGAACCCAGTAGCTTTGGTGTCATCCAGTTCCGATTACGGCCGCACGTGGACACCTACGCGGCCGAGCAACCTGCCGATGGTGGCGTCCAAGCCTTATGCGGGGACGCTTTCCACCGGTCAGCGATACTTGGTTTGCACGACAACGGCGGATTCGGGCAATCGGCGCAGTCCGTTGACCATCGCGGTCAGCCGACCGGGGGAGAACGTCTTCTCCGAGGTCTTCCGTATCCGGGATGCCGTCCACGGTGGCCCCGGCGAGTCGGACTCCCGAGCAAAACTCTCGTACCCCTATGCCGTAGAACATGAAGGAAGACTTTACGTGATCTACTCCAATTCGGGCAGCAGGGGCGGAAACCGCAACAGCGCGGAGCTGGCGATCATTCCCGTCGTATCCTTGAGGACCACTACGCCGAGCAATGCGCATAAAGGATTTACGACCGATGATGATATACTTGTCGGATTGTGGTCTTTTGAGAGTCTTCAGGGCGCTGTTGCTCGGGATACCAAAGGTCCCTCAAACGGCAGAATCCGGGGTAACCCCGCGTCGGCTTCTGGTGTCGTGGGGAATGCAATCCAGTTGAACGGTCGGACCGACCTCGTGACGATTCCCCACACCGCAGATCTGGACTTTTGCGAGGCGTCCTTCAGCATCTCTGCATGGGTCAACGTGTATACGCTTGACCGGGGCCAACAGATGATCATGGCCAAGAACGTCTATTCGGCGGGCCGGCGGGAGTGGGGATTGATGCTCGACGACGACAACCGTTTTCGGTTCTATCTGCAGCAGAATGGCTGGCAGACGGTTGGATCGAAGACCATACCGACCCCCGGCCTATGGTATCATCTGGCCGTCACGATGGATGCAGGTCGCGTCCGACTCTATGTGAATGGCCGGCCCGAAGGGGACGCCGTGCTGGGATCGAGCATTCCCCGAACGACGGCGCCCATGACCTTCGGGGGCATCAACGACGGCGACCAACTCAGGCAGATGCTGTTTGGCGCAATCGACGAGATCTCGCTCTATCGCACCGTTCTAACAGCCGAGGTCGTCCGGACCCTGGCCGACAAAGCGACAACTCCACATCAGGTGCCCGAACCTCTGACTCCGTATGAGCTTTGGGTCGGCGGCCCTATGCCTTGGAGTGCTGAAATCCCGGTGCTCAAAGGTGTGGAGTTTCACGTCATCAAGCGATACGAACCCCAGGTGGATGGATACAGATTTCTGCATGGGGTAGGGCTTGCGTGGCACAAGGGCAAGTTGTATGCGTCTTTCGGCCACAACAAAGGCCCCGAGAACACTGGGACCGAAGAAGCGAGGGGACGGGTCAGCTCTGACGGGGGCAAGACGTGGAGTGAAGTCTTCACGATCGAGTCGGGGAGGAACGATCGGGCGGTCAGTCACGGCGTCTTCCTGTCGCATGAAGATACTCTCTGGGCTTTTCAGGGGGCCTTCTACAATATCATGGAACGGATTCACACGCGGGCCTACACTCTGGATGAGGCGACGGGTCAGTGGCAGGCCAAGGGCGTCGTGGTGGATGGCGGATTCTGGCCGATGCAGGAGCCGCTGAAGATGGACGATGGCAACTGGATCATGGCCGGGTTCGCCGGGGGGCTGCCGGGGGTCGCCGTCAGCCATGGCGATGATCTGACCCAATGGGACCTGGTTGTCATTCCCAAAGATCCGTCGGTAGGGACGATCTGGGGCGAGTCTACGGTGATCGTCCAAGGCAATCGCATCATCAATGTGTCGCGTTATGGCGAACAGGCAGTCGCTCTAGTGGCGGTGAGTGAAGATTACGGACGTACCTGGACCCCTTCCAAGCCGAGCAATTTGCCGATGGCCACCTCCAAGCCCTATACCGGAACACTCAGTACGGGTCAGCACTACTTGATCTGCACAACCACGGCGGATAGCGGTGGGCGCCGCTATCCCTTGACGATCGCTCTGACACGCCCGGGCGAGACAGAGTTCAGTCAGATCTTCCGGATCCGGGACGCCGAGCACGAGGGCCCCGGCGAATCGCACCCCAGGGCGGCACTGGCCTATCCCTATGCCGTCGAACACGAGGGGCATCTCTATGTGGGATACTCCAACAGCGGCGGGGGGGCAGGACGCGAGGGAAGCGGAAGAGAGTTGTGGAACAATAACAGTGCGGAACTGGCCGTCATACCCATCGCGTCTTTGGCGGTCCCAGCCGGAACGCCTGAAAGAGATGCCCGCGAGGTGCGGTTATGGGGAGGGGCAGAACCGTTTCCACCTGCAAATCGTATCGCTCCTCTCACGGATGTCAGCTACCACATCGTTCATCCACTGACGGAAGGATGGGAATTCCTGCATGGCGCGGCGATCACCGAGTTCGAAGGGGTGTTGTTTGTGAGTTTCGCTCACAACCCCGGCAAGGAGAATACCAAAACTGAGACGCTGCGCTGCCGGCGATCCGTTGACGGCGGTCGGACATGGACTGAGCCCGAATTCATCGGACCGGGATTTCGGGGCGAGGAGCGCCACAGTCATGGCGTATTTCTGAAACACCAGGGCCGGCTGTGGGCCTTTGCCGCCCGATTCGGCGAAGGAGAACCCGGCCGTTTCCGTGGCCTGAAGACTGAGGCATTTGTCCTCAATGAGACCACCGATCAGTGGGAGTCGCAAGGAATCGTGGCTCAAAACTGCTGGCCCATGGATCATCCGACCCCGATGGACAATGGCAACTGGATCATGGGCGGTCTGGACCGCAACTGGCGGTCCGTGGTCGCCATCAGTCGGGGCCGGAACCTCAGTCAATGGGATACGATTGCGATTCCTTATCCCGAGGGCACGGGTTTTCTGGAGACCAGCATCATCGTGGACGGTCCGAACGTGACCGCGTTCATACGAAATGCCCCAACGGTGGCGGTGGCGACCAGCGGAGACTTCGGAAGTACTTGGTCTGCAGTCGCTCAGAGCAATTACCCCATGTCTGCCGCCCAGCCCTTTGCCTCGACTCTGAGCACCGGTCAGCGGTATCTGATCTCGAACATCGGTAATCGGGACACGCTGGTGATTGCTGTGAGTCGACCGGGGCAGAGCGAATTCGTTCGCGCGTGGAGCATTCGGAACGGTCGCAAGCCTGAGGTCTATTACCAAGGCCGAACCGCCGGCGGCGCTTGGGCTTACCCGTGTGCTCACGAGCATGATGGCAAGTTATACGTGGTCTATTCCGTGCAGAAACTGGAATGTGAACTGGCGATCATACCCATCGGGGCTTTGGCAACTGATTGATGAAGATGATGCCCTTTCGACATAGATGCAAGCACCACCGACTCGGCACACTGCTGCTTACCGTCAGCGGCAGTTGCCTGCTGGTTTCTCTGTTGCTCGGTGTCGCGAAAGTACCCCACGGGCTCGGTGTGGGCCTGATCGTAACCTTGGTGCTGCTGGCCTTGGCCGTATCGGGTAGCGACCGGTTCAAGAACCTGGCATTCACGGTGTGGGTTCTTGCCTTCGTGGCTTGTGCCGTGTTCTACCCGTCGGTCTTCATCGCATGGGGGTCCTTTGAGTTGAGCCGAGCCATCGGTCCCCTGGTTCAGATCATCATGTTCGGGATGGGGATGACCCTGACCTTTGGTGATTTCGGTCGGATCCTGCGCATGCCTAAGGCCGTGCTCATTGGCATCGCCCTGCAATACACCGTGATGCCTCTCGGCGCCTTCATGTTCGCCGGTCTTTTTGGATTGGGGTCTGAGGTGGCTGCGGGCCTGATCCTGATCGGCTCGTGTCCCGGCGGCACGGCCTCCAATGTCATTGCCTACATTGCCGGAGCCAATGTGGCTCTGTCGGTCACAATGACCGCCTGTTCCACACTGATTTCTCCCGTAATGACTCCGTTGGCGATGCGATTGCTGGCCGGGCAATACGTGCCGATTGCTTTTCTGCCAATGATGATCTCCATCGTGAAGATCATCATCGTTCCCATTGTCTTGGGATTGCTCATCAACCGCTTTCTTCCCAAGGTGGCGGAGAAGCTGAAACCTTTCATGCCAGCGATGGCCATGTTCGCCATTTGCATGGTCATTGCAGTGACGGTCGCATTGGCCCGCGACCAGTTCATGCAGGTTGGGTTGGCGTTGTTCGGAGCCGCCGCCTGCCAGAACGCGTTGGGGTACACTCTGGGATATTCCGGCGGACGACTGTTTGGCCTCAATCGCAGAGACAGCCGAACGATTGCTCTTGAAGTGGGAATTCAAAACGGAGGAATGGCCACTAGTCTGGCCTTCAACGTCCTGAAGAGTCCTATCGTTGCTATGGGCTCGGCTGTGTTCGGACCGTGGAGTGCCGTGACCAGTTCTGTGCTGGCCTCCTGGTGGCGGCGCGACGCCGATCGCCTTGAGAGGGTGACGTATCCTTGCCGCCATGAAGAAGCGACGACCGGCATACCTGTCTCTCCGGTCGAGCAGGGTGAATGATCAGGTGAAAACGCAGGCCATAGGATCACAGGATCATTGAATCATGAATGGTAGAGAACGATGTCTGGCGGCGATTCGGGGACAAGAGGTGGATCGTGTGCCGGTATTTCCTCTATTGATGGCGTTTGCGGCCGACCACGCGGGGCTGACTTACCGAGAGTTTGCGACGAACGGAAGTGCCCTGGCGGAAGCCCAGTTGTCTGTCTATGAACGCTTCCACCCGGATGCCCTTACCGTTGCCTCGGATACGGCACGACTCCCGGCTGACTTGGGCGGGGATGTCGCCTATCCGGAAGACCGCCCCCCGTTCGTGCGTTCTCCCATCCTCCGCGATCCAGTCGAACTCAAGCACCTCAGACGACCGGACCCCGCGCAAAAGGGAAGTCGCATGGCGGACCGTCTTCTGGCCCTCCAGATCCTTCGCAGAGCGGTGGGGGAGGAATGTTTGGTTCTCGGGTGGCTGAACATGCCCTTTGCCGAGGCGTGCTTGGCCTGTGGATTGGAGAACTTCCTAATCTTGCTTAGTGATGATCCTCATTGCGCTCATGAGATTATCAGCTTCATGCGGGATTGTGTTATCGATTATGGCTTGTCCCAGATCGATGTGGGGGCGGAGATGTTGGGTCTGGGCGACTCAGCGGCATCGTTGCTGTCTCCGTCACTTTACCGAGAGTTCGCCTTGCCCTATGAACGGCAGATTTGCGATGTTTTTCATGGTGCCGGTGCGTTGGTCAAACTTCATATCTGTGGCAACACGACGGCACTCCTGCCTGATATGATTGCCAGCGGAGCGGATCTCTTCAATGTGGATCATATGGTCGATTTTGATCATGCATGCAGGATCTACTCCCAAGCAGAGGTCTGTTTTAAGGGGAATCTCGATCCCGTGACGGATTTCATGGAGGTCACTCCGGACGAATGCCGCTGTCGCTCCTTACGGTTGCTGGAGAAGGCAGGGGGGCACAAGTACATGCTGAGCGCCGGCTGTGAAATACCTGTGGGCGCTGCCGACGAGGTGTTTGATGCATTTTGTCAAGCCCCTCGAGAGAGTGAATCTGATGCGTCCTATCAGACAACAGCATAAGCTCCGGCAAATGCTCGCTGTCGAGACAATGGGAAGGAGGCTACGTGATGAGTATGCTGAGGAAGACTGCCTCAGACGAGATGTTTCTGATCCTTAGTGTCTTGAGATGTCTTCGATGTTGCCATCTTTGCCTTTCGGCCGGAGTCTCGCAGCTGTGCGAATTCGAGCGCCAAAATAGTCGGATTCAATCACTTAGACCTCGCCGCAGGTTGATTATGAAGCACAGAGGCCATAAGGACGATGAATGATTGGGCGGTAGGGATGTACGTGTTTTGATTTTGTGAGGGTGGCCGCTCGATCGCGAGCCGTTCGAGCATGGCCACCGGACACATAATAAGAACAAGCAAGCTTTATGTCTTGGAGGTGTCGCCATGAGATGGGTGCAGATGAAAAAGAATCGAGAATCGCTGCTGTTGACTCACGTAAGCCTGATTGTATTCTTGATGGCCACCGGGGCGGCGGCCGGAGCGTACGACGATGTGATTTTATCGGACCAACCTTTTGCCTACTACCGCTTTGACGATGGCACGAGCAACGATGGGGATATGGCTGCGGATGAAACAGGGCAGTATCACGCAACCTATGTGGGCCGGCCGGGTTTGGTTGGTGATAGCCCTGGCATAATTGGAGGTACCTCGCTGGAGATCGTGCTTGGGACGCCAGAATCATACGTAATGGCACCGCTGGGCCCGCTGGGTAGCGTTTTGGGTGAGGGTGCGACCTTTGAATTCTGGATCAAGACTACCGATGCCCGCGTCCAGAAGCGGATCTTCGGAGCATTCAACACGGGCAGCAACACATCTGTGACGATCGCCAGCAACAGTGGTCCGGCCTACGAGCCAGTGCTCGGCAGCACTCAGGTCTTCATGCGGAAGCAGGGTGGTGGCGACTATGCAGCAGCATTCGATCAGTCCGTGGTGGATGTCTATGATGGGAACTGGCACCATGTCGTATGGACGTTTGAGAATATGGCCAGTCCCGGCCCGGACCCATTCCGGGTCTATGTCGATGGTGTCCAGGTACCGCTGACCTATGGTGCGACATGGACATCGGCTGGATTCGCTGATTTCGAACACCCTTTCTATATCGCCAATGCGGGACGGGCTACGCCTCTCGGCGGCGCTACGATAGAAGGCCAGTTGGACGAATTTGCTGTCTATGACTATGTCCTAACAGAGAACCAAGTCCTTGCCCATTACGACGCCGCTTGGACTGAGCCCACATTGGCGTCGGGTCCCATTCCGGCTGTTGGCGAGACGGATGTGGCTTGCGATGTTGTGCTGCGCTGGACGGCGGGGGAGTCGGCCGCGACCCACGATGTGTACCTTGGGACTGTTCCTTCGGATGTCAGCGAGGCCGGTCGAACGAATCCGTTGGGTGTGCTGGTCAGCGAGGGCCAGACGGCTGCCACTTATGATCCTGGTCTGCTGGAATTTGGCCAGACCTATTACTGGCGGGTCGATGAAGTCAGTGCCCCGCCCGATTCGACGGTTTACCAAGGCAGCGTCTGGAGTTTCATGGTCGAGCCGGAGGGTCTGCCGTTGGATGGCGGGTCTATTATGGCCACGGCCTCCAGCTCGATTAGTGCCGATGAGCAGCCGAAAGATACGGTCGACAGCTCTGGCCTGTCTGGGGACGGGCTACACTCCGTCGAGCCGACGGATATGTGGCTCAGCGGCGTTGTGGCTGCCGGAGAGTCGGCGTGGATTCAGTATGAGTTTGACAAGGTGTATGCCCTCCATCAGATGCAGGTGTGGAACCACAATACGGCAACCGAGTCTCTGATCGGTTTTGGGATCAAGGAGGCCGTGATTGAGTATTCAGTCGATGGTGTTGACTGGGCCAGTCTGGGTGAAGTCCATGAGTTCACCCGCGCCCCCGGCAAGGCTGGCTATGCAGCGAATACGACGATTGACTTTGGAGGTGCCGCTGCCCGCTATGTGCGGATTACTGCCATCAACAACTGGGGCGGAGTGCTTCAACAGTACGGCTTGAGTGAAGTCCTGTTCTCCTATATTCCGATGTGGGCCCGCCAGCCTGAGCCGGTTGCAGAGTCAACGAATGTAGATCCGCAAGTGACTTTGCGCTGGCGTTCGGGGCGAGAGGCAATTTCACATGAAGTCCACTTTGGCACGAGTGAGCAGGCTGTAGCTGACGGAACGGCCTTGATCGGTGTCGTGACCGAGCCCAGCTTCGATGTCGGCGCCCTGGATCTTGGGCAGAAGTACTATTGGAGGATCAACGAGGTTGGTGAAGCCGCCGCCATCGACGTCTGGGAAGGCGATGTCTGGGTCTTTTCTACAAAGGAGTATTTCACGGTAGACGACTTTGAGAGCTACACCGATGACATCGAGGCCGGTGAGGCGATTTTCCAGACGTGGGTCGATGGTTGGGATAATGAGACCGGTGCCGTCGTTGGCTACATGGAAGCCCCGTTTGCCGAAAGATCGATCGTCTATGATGGCCGTCAGTCTTTGCCGCTGGCGTACAACAATGCCGAGTCGCCTTGGTACTCAGAAACAGAAAGAACATTCAATCGGCCTCAGGATTGGACGATACATGGGGCTGACACCCTGGTGGTTCACTTTCAGGGTCGACCGGCGGGCTTTATCGAGCGTTCGTCGGGGGACATCGTGATGAGTGCGGCCGGCGCAGACATCTTCGGGACAGCGGACCAATTCCGCTTTGTCTACAAGCAGCTTACCGGCAATGCGACGATCACGGCCCGGGTGTGGAGCATGGATAACACGCATGCGTGGGCGAAAGCCGGCGTCATGATTCGAGAGGGCCTGGACGCCAACGCGAAGCATGCCATGTTGGTTGTGACGCCTGGCAACGGGGTTTCGTTCCAGCGACGCACACTGGCCGGCGACGCGAGTGGATTCAATGCAGTGGCGGGTGTTCAGGCTCCGCAGTGGCTCAAGTTGGCCCGTACAGGTGATGTATTCACCGCCCAGTATTCAGCGGATGCGACTGTCTGGCAAGATGTCACGGCAATAGACGAAGCTGGCAATCGAATCGATGTCAGCATTCCGATGAGTGGCGCTGTGTATATCGGGCTGGCTTTGACGAGCCATAATGTCGACGCTTTGACCATCGGCCAGTTCACTGACGTTTCCACGACGGGGAACGTCAGCGGCAGTTGGGAGACAGCCGAGATTGGCACTGACCATCCGGACAACACCGCCGAAACCGTCTATGTGGTTGTCCGGGATACCACAGGACAAGCCGGGACGGTGAAGCATCCTGATCCAGAGGCGACACGGCTCACCGGATGGCAGGAGTGGCGCATCCCGCTCGGCGAGTTCGACGACGCAAGTGTCCGGCTCAACAGCGTCGAAGCGATGGCTATCGGCATCGGTGACCGCGAGAGTCCCGCACCGGGCGGCTCCGGTTTGATCTATGTCGATGGCATCCAATTTGGGCACGGATATGTTGCACCGGTTCCCAGCGAACCGAACGCAGTTGACGTAGGACCTTATGGGAATATGGTTCTTGAGGACAAGCCGTTTGCCTACTACCGTTTTGAAGATGGCAGCAGTAACGATGGCGACGTTGTCGCTGATGCAACGGGACGCTACGACGGTGTCTATGTCGGCGGTCCGGACTTGGTTAGTGATGCTCCGGGCATAATTGGAGGTGCCTCGCTGCACATCATGGCAGTGGATCCAAAGCCCTATGTAACCGTGCCGCTGGGCCCCCTGGGCAGCGCCTTGGGTGGGGGTGTAACGTTTGAGCTTTGGGTCAAGACCAATGATACTGTCAGAGGGCGCTTCTTTGGAGCGTTCAACACAGGCAATAACACGTCCGTAAGTATGTGCGGTAATGCAGATGCGGCGTACGTCTCAACAATCGGCAGTACGCAGATCTTCATGCGCCGGGAGGGCGCTGGGGACTATGCAGCGGCATTTGGTGATTCCGTGGTGAACATCTACGATGGGAACTGGCACCATGTGGTGTGGACGGCCGAGAACATGGTCAGTCCCGGCCCGGATCCATTCAAGGTGTATATCGATGGTGTCCAGGTACCGCTTACCTATGGCGCCACCTGGACGTCTGCCGGGTTCGCAGATTTCGAACACCCGTTCTATATCGCCAGTGCTGGCCGCGCAACACCTTTGCCCCCCGAACACGGCGGAGGAATTGAGGGTCTATATGATGAGTTTACTGCCTATGACCACGTCCTGAGCGAAGAAAGAATCCTCGCTCACTTCAACGGTCAATAGTAAGAGATACGTCTTCGTTAGTATAGAACCTATGCCAAAACCCTTCGCGGACGGATAAGGATGCAACAGAGTTAAATCGTGGCCAGAAGGTTGTCCAGATGATACTCATACCGCACAACCAGCCGACGAAAGTTCTGAAGCCAAGCGAACAGCCGTTCGATCTTCCAGCGACGTCGGTACCGACGCAGCGGACGACCGTCCTGGCTGGGGGGCTTGTGTCGGCCACCTCGATGCGGAGCGATCAACTCGACGCTGCGTTCTTCGGCCAATCGTGCATCCAGCGGGTCGCTGTCATACGCCTTGTCCCCTACGAGTCGCTGGGGCAGTTCGTCCAGAATACACGCATCCAACGTCGCCTCGACCAGCGTCGCTTCATGCGGGCTCGCGCTGCCGACGTCAACAGTGAGAGGAAGACCATGAGCGTCTACAAGGCCCATGATTTTGGTGCCTTTGCCCCGTTTGGCCTTGCCCACACCATTGCCCCTTTTTTCGCGGGGGCGAACGTCCCATCGATGAAGCTTTCGTTCAGGTCGATGCCGCCTCGGTCTCGCAGGTCTTCGGCCAACGCGGTCAAAATCTTGGCAAACACTCCCGATCAACTCCACTTTTGGAAACACCGATGGCAGGTGCTTCGGGGAGGATACCGCTCGGGCAGATCAGGCCCTTGGAGGCCGAAAGACGGTGCCGATACTGCTGCACCGCGGAAAAGGTCCGAAAAGTGATAGGCGCAGCGGGGGGGGGGGGGCGCTGATATAATGGATAATGGAACATGGTTCGCCGACGTAGCCGGGCCAAGTGATCTGGAAAATGTTGGACCAATGGAGGACGATCATATGGACGACGCTGGTTTATTGGGTTCCTGGGGTGACGAAGAGATTCATTTATGATTTGGAGGTGTATAAAATGTACTCTACTT
This sequence comes from uncultured Pirellulales bacterium, assembly GCA_964575615.1. Taxonomy (GTDB): domain Bacteria; phylum Planctomycetota; class Phycisphaerae; order Sedimentisphaerales; family Anaerobacaceae; genus Anaerobaca. The sequence continues at coordinate 22,659 of CAZNSM010000020.1, forward strand.
CCTCAATCTGCAAAAGACTGATCTACATCGTTTCTGCAATCCTGGCGCTGGCCAACTGCCTCGGCACGGTGGCGATCGCTCAGACACCGGTCGCGAGCGGCCTGGTCTTCTGGCTCGATGCATCAAAGACGAGCGCCCTCACGCTGGAGGGAGACAAGGTTGCCCGGTGGAATGACCTTTCGGGCAACAACTACTATGCCGACCAGACGACAGCCAACGAGCAGCCGACCTATGTCCGTGGCGCCCTGAACAGCAGGCCAGTCGTCGACTTCGGCGACGCCGTCCATAATGCCCACACCGGCGCCCCGGTCCAGCCGTGGATGCAGTTCCGAAATGCCTCCGGTTCGGCTCTGAACATCAGCAACGTCCGAACGGTGTTCTGGGTTTGTGGGATGGACGCGGGCCCCGACGGCTTCCTCCTCGGCGACGACAACAACTACCATTTCCACCGTGGCGTGCAGAACCAGATATGGGACGGCGCCAACAATTGGGCCCATGCCAATATCCGTAGCGGCGAGACATACCTGAACGGCGAACAGGTCGACGGGGCCCAGACGGTGCTGCCCACCGACTTCTCGATTGTCAGCCTCGTGACGGCCGGGGACGTCGAGGCCAGTAGGCTGGCCCGCGACCGGTCAGAGCGTTCCGGCGGGATCAAGCTGGGCGAATTGCTAATCTACGACCGCGCCCTCTCGGACGATGAGCGCGAGAGCGTGGAACGCTATCTCTACAACAAGTGGTTTGTCGCCGGGTTAGCCAGCGAGCCCCAGCCGGACGACGGCGACATCGACATCCCCCGCGAAACGAACCTGAGCTGGGTGGCGAGCGTGTTCGCCGCGACGCATGACGTGTATTTCGGGACTCTGTTTGACGACGTCAACAACGCCAGCCGGACCAACCCGATGGCGGTCCTGGTCAGCCAGGGCCAGACGGATACGACGTTCGACCCCGGCCGGCTTGAGTTCGGCCAAGTCTACTACTGGCGGATCGATGAAGTGAATGCAGCCCCGGATTATACGGTATTCAAGGGGAATGTCTGGCAATTCACCGTCGAACCATACACCTATCCGATTCGGAACATTGTGGCCACTGCCTCCAGCGTTGAGGAGGGGGCCGGGCCGGAGAACACCATCAACGAGTCGGGTCTTAATGCCTCCGATCAGCACTCGACTGAAGAGACCCATATGTGGTTGAGCGACGCCAATGGTGAGCAGCCGACCTGGATCCAGTATGAGTTTCCTGAGGCCTACAAGCTCTATGAGATGTGGGTCTGGAACTACAATGTATCCCTTGAGAAGGTCGTGGGCTTTGGTTTCAAGGATGTTACGATCGAACACTCGGTCAACGGCGTCGAATGGACGGTTCTGGGCGATCACGAATTTGCCCAGGGTACTGGTAAGTCCACCTACGCGCACAATACGGTGGTCGATCTTGAAGGTGTGGTTGCCAAGTATGTCCGTCTGACCGCTAACAGCAACTGGGGTGGACTGGATCAGTATGGTCTCAGCGAGGTTCGGTTCTACTATGTACCCGTAGTGGCCCGAGAGCCAAAGCCAAGCGATGGCCAGGGCGATTTGGAATTGGATGTTGTTCTCGACTGGCGTGGCGGACGAGAGGCGGTGGCCCATGAGGTGTACTTCAGCACCGATAGGGAGGCGGTGGAAACTGGGACGGCCCTGGTTACAACGGTTGGTGAAAGCCGCTATGAGGTCAGTGCACTGAACCTTGGGACGACCTACTATTGGAAGATAGACGAGGTCAATGAGGCGGCCGTGCCGAGTGTTTGGGAAGGTCCCGTTTGGACTTTTTCGACGCAGGAGTACATTGTCGTCGATGATTTCGAGACCTACAAGGGCGATGACAATGTCATCTATGAGACCTGGGTCGATGGTTATGAGGACGACACCAATGGCTCGCAGGTAGGTTATATTGTTTCTCCCTTTGTGGAGAAGGCCATTGTTCGTGGAGGTACTCAGTCGATGCCGTTGCACTACGACAACCTCGCCACGGATTATTCAGAAGCGACAGTGAATATTGCTGATTTGTCAATTACCCAAGCCTGGACTGAGAGCAATATCAAGACATTGTCGCTATGGTTTTATGGTGATTCTGCCAATGCGGCACAGCAGATGTACGTGAAGCTCAACGGCTCCAAGGTACTGTACGATGGAGATGCTGGTGATATAACGCGAATACCGTGGCAGCCGTGGAATATTGACTTGGCGACTTTGGGAGTGGACCTCAGCAACGTCACCGAGTTGAGTGTTGGCTTTGAGCGTGGCGGGTTAGCAGGTGCTTCTGGCATGGTGTTGTTCGACGACATTCGTCTGTATCCTTTTGAGCGTCAGTGGATAACGCCAGTCGAGCCCGACACCGCAAACCTGATGGTCCATTACACCTTTGATGGAAACTTCCAGGACAGTTCCGGCAATGGCTATGATGGCGAAGCGCTTGACAATGTAGCCATTGACGATGATCCGGTCCGAGGCAAGGTGGCGCGGTTTGATGGCGATTGGGACGCGGTGGATGTGCCTTCGATTGGAACGTCGAATGAGATCACGATCGCCATGTGGGTCTATATGGAAGACCCGAGCCAGGAATTCAACAGTTGCTTCAACGGCAATGGATGGAAAGATGGCGCTCTTCACTTCAAAGTTGAGCGGAGTCTGGTGATTGGACACCTCTTTGGTTTGACCGGAGCTGTGGGGACGACGGTTTTGCCGGCCAGGCAATGGCACCATCTCGTCTGTACGCTGTCCACGACCGATACCGCTGTTTGGCTCAACGGTTATCTGGAGGCTTCGGTTGCCCATCCGGCTGACTTGGAGACAGTGCCGACGGTAACGATTGGCGACGGAGCCCTTGGTGTTTGGATCCCGGATAGTGGGATGATCGAACGTGAACTCACCGGCAAGATCGACGATGTTCGGATCTACAACCGGGCGTTGACACAAGAGGAGATTGCATGGCTTGCCGGCCGGACGAAACCCTTTGACAAGCCGTTCTGAGATGAAGTCTGCAAGAACGGAGACGAGCCGAGGGAGAGACTTGCTCTCTCCCTCAGCTTTTACTGATGGCGGTAGTATGGCGGACCTTTGATGACATCTTGGCCTTGGCCAGCGAACAGGTCGATCAGGATCACTGGGATTTCCAGAGAATCCGGGGCCATTTGGTACTACGTTAAGAATATGAAGGTCCAGGCAAGGAGATACCAATGAAACGAAAAGCCTTTACTTTGATCGAACTACTTGTGGTGATCGCCATCATCGCGCTGCTCATGGCCATTCTAATGCCAGGACTACACGTCGCCAGAGAGCAAGCCCGTAGTATTGCTTGCCGTAGCAACGTAAGGACACTGAGTTTGGCATGGCTTATGTATAAGGATGAGAATGACGGTAAGTTGGTTGGTGGTATCCCTGCATCGGAGAATCAGGCCCCTTGGGTGCGTGTTCCACCAAATGGGTACGCGTGTACCGCCGAGGAGGAGAAGGAGTATATAAGACTGGGGCTCCTGTGGCCCTATGCCGCGGATATAGGTGTATACCGCTGCCCTTCTGATCGCAGAGCGAAATACCAGAATCACGCCTATCGCACCTATGCCATTCCCGGTGGCATGAATGGCCTTGACCCGCAAACCGGTGGATTTGAGATTCTGCCATGCGTGAGGTATTCCGACATAAAAAACCCGTCCACCAAATACATCTTTCTACCTGAGTGTGATGTTAGAGGAGCCAATCTGCATTCCTGGACTATGGCTCCCAAGTCCAGGGAGTGGATTGATTCAGTCGGAATATGGCATCGTAGCAACAGCTCCGTTCTGGGTTTTGCCGACGGCCACGTTGAGATGCATAGATGGTACAGTCAGACTTTTATCGAATGGAACGAGACAGCCTTGTGGGAACCTGCCCAGTTCCAGTTTTACCGGGACCCCAGGAGCGGCGATGCTGAGGAGCTGGAAGACTTTGAATCTATGTTGAAGGGTTATGCGTATAGAAGCCTTCTCAAATAGCGCCATAGCCGAACCCGACTTTTCCGGCACGAACAAAACCTTCGTGACTTTCAAAAGAATGCTATGGGCTATTTATCGCGGATTGACATTGCAGGAGTGATTCACGCAGTGTTCATACTTTCCTCGATACAAGCGCAAAATGCGCCATCCTCATAGTTGTTCGTACGAATCCTCAAGACAGTACATTAGGAGATCATGGATCATGAGTGAGACCACACAGAGAAGTACTTCACGTCGCGAGTTTCTCAGGAGTACGGGCCGGGTGGCTACGGCTTCGGCTTTTCTGGCGGCAGTGGCGCCTCGTATCCACGCCGCCGAGGACAACACCATCCGACTCGCGCTGGTTGGCTGTGGCGGAAGGGGTAGTGGGGCCGTCGGCGACGCGCTGTCCTCCAAGGTCGGCCCGACCAAGTTGTTTGCCATGGCCGATGTCTTCGAGGATCGCCTTCAACGCAGCTATAAGGCCCTCAACGAGCGGTTTGCCGACAAGATTGATGTGCCGCCGGAACGGCAGTTCCTCGGCTTTGACGCCTACCAGAAGGCGATCGACTGTCTGCGGCCGGGTGACGTCGCGATCCTGACGACCCCCGTCGCGTTCCGCTGGGTCCACTTTCGCTACGCGATCCAGAAAGGGATCAACGTGTTCATGGAGAAACCCGTGACGGTGGATGGGCCGAGTACGCGCAAGATGCTCCAACTCGCAGAAGAATCCGAGCGAAAGAACCTCAAGGTGGGGGTCGGGTTGATGTGCCGACACTGCAAGGCCCGCTGGGAACTCTACGACCGTATCCAATCTGGTCAGATCGGTGAGATTCACACGATGAGAACATACCGGCAGCAAGGCCCTGCGGGATTCACGGGACCCCGGCAAGGCAACATTAGCGAGCTACTTTGGCAAGTCAGGCATTACCTGAGCTTCATGTGGGCCAGCGGTGGACTGTTCCAAGACTATGTTGCCCACAATGTCGACGAATGTTGCTGGATGAAGGGCGCTTGGCCGGTGAAGGCCCAAGGCTCGGGTGGTCGCTGCCATCGCGGCGATAACGTGGACCAGAACTTTGACCACTACGATGTAGAATACACCTTCGCCGATGGCACCAAGCTGTTTCTCTATGCTCGCAATATTCCTGGCTGTCACGGTGAATTCGCCAGCTACGCCCACGGGACCAAGGGGTCAGCTGTGATCTCCACCTACATTCATACACCAGCCAAATGCCGCATCTACAAGGGCCACAACTTTACCAAGGACAATCTCGCTTGGGCGTTCCCTCAGCCGGAACCGAGTCCATATCAGCTTGAGTGGGATGACCTGATCGACGCGATTCGCAACGACAAGCCCTTCAACGAGGCCAAACGCGGCACGCAGGATAGCCTCGTTACTGCGATGGCCCGTCGGGCTGTCCACACTGGGCAGATAGTAACCTACGATGAGATGCTCAATTGCGATGAAGAGTTCGCCGCGGACGTGGACAAGTTGACGATGGATTCGCCTGCGCCTGTTCTGGCCAGGGCCAACGGCATATACCCTGTACCCCAACCGGGCATCCTAAAGGACCGGGAGTATTAGAAGGTCGAAGTCTTGTGTCCGAGACATTTGCCATGGCCCTGAATCGTGTGAAGCACGATAATAATGATAATACTCGTGGGCCAAAGACTGACAGCGGTTTGCTGGATAGATGTGCTATTTCTGTTGTCAGGAGAGGCCAACTGGGAGATCACGCATCATGAGTGAAGGTAGACAGAGGAGTACTTCACGTCGCGCGTTCCTCAAGCACACAGGCCGGATCGCCGCGACTTCCGTGTTTCTGGCGGCAGTGGCGCCGCGCATCCATGCCGCGGAGGACAACACCATCCACGTCGCGCTGGTCGGCTGCGGCGGACGCGGCTCGGGCGCTGCGGCCAACGCGATGGCGGTCAAAGGCGGCCCGATCAAGCTGTACGCGATGGCCGACCTCTTCGCCGACCGCCTCCAGCGCAGCTACAAGGGCCTGATGGAAGCAGCAAGCGCTCCGCGGACCGGCGGCTCAGCCGACACCTGGATCATGGGCCATCAGGCCGAACAGATCGACGTACCGCCGGGGCGGCAGTTTCTTGGCTTCGACGCATACCAGAAGGCCATCGATTGTCTGCGACCAGGCGATGTCGTGATCCTGACAACGCCCGTGGCATTCCGTTGGGTCCATTTCCGCTACGCGATCCAAAAAGGGATCAACGTGTTCATGGAGAAACCCGTGACGGTGGATGGGCCGAGTACGCGCAAGATGCTCCAACTCGCGGAAGAATCCGAGCGGAAGAACCTCAAGGTGGGCGTTGGGTTGATGTGCCGTCACTGCAAGGCCCGCTGGGAGCTCTATGACCGCATTCGGTCCGGTCAACTCGGCGACCTGCTGACGCTGCGCACCTACCGGCAGCACGGCCCGGTGGGATTCTATGGTCCCAACCAGAGCAGCGCGAGCGAACTGCTCTGGCAGATCCGAGGCTACCTCGGCTTTTTCTGGGCCAGCGGCGGCCTCTTCCAGGACATCATCGCCCACAACGTCGATGAGTGCTGTTGGATGAAGGGCGCCTGGCCGGTGAGGGCTCAAGGCTCTGGCGGTCGCTGCCTTCGCAGCGGCGCGGTCGACCAGAACTTCGACCATTACGACGGCGAATGTACGTTTGCCGACGGCACCAAGCTGTTTCTCTACGTCCGTGCCATTGCCGGCTGTCACGGCGAGTTCGCCAGCTACGCGCATGGTACGAAGGGCTCAGCTGTGATCTCGACGCACATGCACACACCCGCTAAATGCCGCGTCTACAAGGGCCATGATTTTGCCAGGAGCAATCTCGTTTGGGCGTTTCCGCAGCCGGAACCGAATCCGTACCAGCTCGAATGGGACCATTTAATCGACGCGATTCGCAACGACAAGCCTTTTAATGAGGTCAAGCGAGGTACCGAAGCGGGCCTGGTCACTGCTATGGCCCGCCGTGCCGTTCATACCGGGCAGGTAGTGACCTATGATGAGATGCTCAACTCGGAGGAGGAGTTTGCCTCAAATGTGGACGCACTGACGATGAATTCGCCCGCCCCGGTTCATCTTGGCCCAGATGGAATTTACCCCATGCCCCAGCCGGGTATTCTAAAGAACAGGGAGTATTAAGAACAAGGAAAATCCGAGGTCAGATCGTGCCATTCTTTAGTGGGTTTGCCTGGTGGCCACAGCGCGGCTCCGAGGCCACCCAGCGTTTGCAGGCCCATCAACTGGCGGTTCTGCTGTCGGCGGGCGTTCCTGCGGCTTTGGTCGTGACTTGCGCATCTTCGGCCTCCTTGTCCAAATCTGTTATTGGATACATAACAGATCGGCAACATGCCCTGAGAAGCCCAATTCGTCCGCTATCTTCTGTCAATATCATGAGGTACGACCGTGACCGCGTCATGGAGGATATCGCATGGCTACGAAGAAACGCACCGAGAGCAATTTGGCTCTGCGTCAGGCATGTAGGAAAGAGAATGCTGTGATTACTCACGGTGCGCAGGACGCAATCCAGGGCAGGACCAGTTCTGCTGTGTATTCAAGATCGCCTGTATTGATTGGGCGTCATACCCATCGCGTTTCGGAAATGGCGAGTGAAGTGGCTATGGTCGTAGAACCCATTTCGGATGGCGATCTGGGTAATCGTATGATCGGTGTGGAGCAGATCATAGCAGGCCCGATGCACCCTGTACCCTGTGAGGAACTTCATGGGGGAGACCTGAAAGACCTGCTTGAATTTCCGCTCGAATTGATTGATGGACAGGAACATGAGGGAGGCCAGGTTCTCGACTTGGATCGGTTGGCCGTAGTTTCGATCGATGTGCTCGATGACGGCGGCAAACTGCCGGTGGGGGCGCCATCGCTCACCGGATCTGCGAAAATCCCGCGTGATGCCGGCGATCCCCAGGGTGTGATTGTTCCGGGCCACGAGCGGCACCTTGGTGGTGATGTGCCAGTCGACGCTGCCTTCGCTGTTGGAGAGCAGTTCCACGCGGTCGATGAGCGGCTTGCCCGTCCGGATGACCCATTGATCGTCGCGAAGGAAGATCTCCACGAGCCGGGCGGGAAAGAAGTCCAGATCGTTCTTCCCGATCAGGTCTTCCTCCCGATCCAAGCCCAGCTTCTCCAGAAAGGCCCGATTGCCCATGATGAATTGGCCTCGCCAGTCTTTTGCGAAGAAGCACACGTCCGTGAGTGAGTCGAACAGCCGGAACAGGTCGGAATTGGCTTTGAGCCGCTGCAAGATTCGAGTCTTGAAATCTGGATGGTGCATATTCCACCTCGCTCTTTAGGCGATTGACATACCATCTGCGGGGAGCGATGGTGAAATTATACACAAAAAAGGCGGTCCCGTGCAAGGGGAAATTCGCCGTTTCGGATATTGTAATTATGAGTCATTGAAGGGATGTCGTCGCAGATAGCTTACGGCATAGGGCGTATGCGGTGGAACCAGAGGATTAGCCGGAGGTGAAGCCATGCACGAGAGCAAAGGATTCACTTTGATCGAGTTGTTGGTTGTCATTGCCATTATTGCCGTGTTGATGGGCATTCTACTGCCTGCCCTCAACCGGGTCCGCGAACAGGGCCAACGTGCCGCCTGCCTGAGTAACCTCAAACAACTGACCATGGCATGGATCATGTATGCCGATGAGAACGACAATAAGATTGTTCACGCCTGCACCGGCAAGGGTGGGGAATCGCCAATACCGCCGGATGAGGATGGCTGGGTCCACTGGGCTGGTTATTCGGATGCCACCACCGAAGCGGATCAGATTGCGGCGATAGAGGAAGGGGCCTTGTTTCCATACTGCAAGACGGCCAAACTGTACCAATGTCCCAGTGGGCTTCGCGGTGAGATGCGGACCTACGCCATCGTCGATTCCATGAACGGCTGGCCCAGCAGCGGTCCGCACATCAAGAACCGAACGCAAATCATCCGCGCGGGTGAGCGGGTCGTTTTCCTCGATGAGGGCTGGGTCACGCTTGCAAGCTGGAGCGTCCCATACGATCGGGAATCATGGTGGGGCTCGACCGTTACGCAGCCTGGCATCCTGGTGGCGGACAATCGCCACAAGGACCCGCCCCCCGTACGCCACGGCAATGGAACCACTTTCTCGTTTGCGGACGGGCACAGCGAGTACTGGAAATGGAGAGACCCTCGAACGATTAAGTACGGCAGGATGATCGTTGGGGCCGATCCCGTCCAGCCGGGCAATCCCGACCTGCACCGCGTGCAAAAGGCCGTCTGGGGCAAATTGGGGTACGAGCCGACTCCTTGAAGACGTGTGTCGATGACGGACGGGTATTCGACAGGATTGCAGCAATGAAGGCTGTGGTTGCAGTGTGATGTTTTCAGAAGCCTGACATTGCGAATCAGCGACTGGTATACCAAACAAGATGGAGTTCACAATGATCGATCAGACGAGAGTGACACGAAGGAAGTTCCTGAAGGTGGTGGCTTCCGGCGTTGCCGTGCCGTATTTGATTGCCGGTTCCGCCTTGGGGGCAGGGGGCGCAGTGGCCCCCAGCGAACGAGTGAACATGGGTTTCATCGGCCTCGGAGGCCAGGGAAGTGGCCATCTCATGGGCGGGGCGTGGACCTATGTGCCGGGAGGGTACGTCGCCCGAGACGATGTGCAGGTGATGGCGGTCTGCGACGTGCGCCGCGAACGACGGGACTACGCGTGGCAACGATGCAATCAGGTATACGCTGAGCGGTTCGGTCAGCCGGGCTACGACGGTGTGAAGGCGTACAACGACTTCCGCGAGGTCATCACGCGCCCGGATATCGACGCGGTCCTGCTTGCGGTCCCGTATCACTGGGCCGCGCCGATGTCGATCATGGCTTTGCGCAGCGGCAAGGACGTCTACTGCGAGAAACCGGTTGCGATTACGGTCGAGCAGGCCCAGATGGTGGCCGCGACCGCCCGCACCTACGGGCGAGTCTACCAGGCGGGGACGCAGCAGCGATCTGAATACGACGGCAAGTTCCGCCAGGCGTGTGAGCTGGTTCGCAACGGGCGGATCGGACAACTGAAGGAGGTTTACGCCTACCGAGAGCCGGGAGCCTTCGTGCCGAGCGCGTGGACCTCGGACCGCTCCGTGCCCGTGCCGGACGGGTTCGACTGGGATTTGTGGCTCGGTCCGCTGCCTTGGCGGCCGTACGGTGGAGAGGCGGGCCACACGCTGAGCGGTCTGTTCGTCGGCGACGTGAACTGGAGCCCGCATCACTACGACATCATTCAATGGACGGTTAACCCGGACCCCAAGGCACCGATCAACGTGAAGTACCGCGACGGCAAGATCGATTACCATTATGGCAACGGCGTGGTGGTTCATTCCGAAGCCTATCCCGGCGAGCCGGTCGGTCCCGACGGCGGGGCCTGTTTCGTCGGCACGACGGGACGCATCGCGGTGGACCGCGGTAACATCGTATCCTATCCGGCGAGTGTGCTCAGGGAGCCGCTGCGGCCCGACGACGAGCGGGTATACTACGCGAACAGCCATTCCGGGAATTTCCTGGAGTGTGTCCGCACTCGCAGAGCGACAATCTGCAATCCGGAGATCGCTGCGTATACCATGAACGCCATCCTGATCGGCGGCATTTCCCTGGCTCTGAAACGCGACCTTCGCTGGGACCCGGTCGCGCTGCAATTCGGAGCCGACGACGCGGCGAATCGGTTGCTTTCCTACTCGCCGCGGCCGCCGTGGACTCTGTGAAACACGACGAAAGAAATCGATTCCCTTACTGCATGAAAGGCGGCTCATCATGAAGAACGATTTCTTCAAGCTCGTACTTCTTGGAGGACTCATCCTGCTCGCGGCCTGCAGTGTCAGGGCCGCCGAGGAACGAGACCTCATCGCTGTTTTGCAGTCGAACGCCAGCGTCGTCGAGAAATGCGCTGCGTGCCAGCAGTTGCGCATCTACGGCACGGCCCAATCCGTGGCGCCGTTGGCCGCTTTGCTGCCGGACGAGCGAGTGGGCCATGCGGCTCGCTATGCGCTGGAAGGCATGCCCTATGCGGAAGCGGGCGCGGCGCTGCGTGACGCTCTCGGCAAGACTTCCGGTACGGTCAAAGTGGGTCTGATCGATTCCGTTGGCCAGCGGCGCGATTCAGCCGCGACGCCCTTGCTCGTGCCCTTGCTGTCGTACGCAGATACGGCGATAGCGAGCACGGCGGCTTCATCGCTGGGCAAGATAGGTGATGAGGCCGCCGCGGCTGCGTTGATTGCGGCATGCGACAATCGGCGTCCCGAAGTTCGGAATGCTGTGCTGGCGGCGCTTCTGCGCTGCGCGGAAAGGCGTCTGAGCCATGGGGATGAGAAGGGCGCGGCGACGATCTACCACAGGGTCATGGAGGCCGAGCCGGCTATAGCTATCCGTCTCGCTGCTTGGCGGGGACTGGTTCTGACCAACCCGGAGCCTCTAACCGACCCGGACCATGCGGATCCGTTCCAGGCTGCGCTCTTGGGCACAGACCGATTTCTGCGTGCGGCCGCGCTGACGGTCCTCCGGGAGATCGACGATCGCGGAGTTCTGGAGAGCCTGCTCGGCGCCTGGTCGAGCCTGCCGCCGGAAGCGCAGGTGGCCACGCTTGACGCCTGTGTTCGGCTGGGGGTTAGCGCTGTTCCGACTGCCCGGAGGGCCAGCCAAAGCCAAGTCTCGGCGGTGCGGATCGCCGCGTGGGACGCGCTGGCAGAACTGAATGATCTGGAGAGCGTCGCCGTTCTGGCCCAGGCTGCCGTTGCGGGGGAGACGGTTGAGCGCGAGGCCGCCCGAGAGAACCTCACGCGGCTCCGCGGTGAAGGTGTCCTGGCGGCTCTGACGGCCCAACTGCAGACGGCTGAGCCAGAACCCAAGGCGGAACTACTGCGAGTGTTGGGAGAACGGGCCGACCCTGGAGCCGCCGAGGTGTTGCTTCGCTACGCCGGAGGCGCGGAACCCACGCGGTCCGCCGCATTGAAATCCTTGGCTCGAATGGGGGCACCAACGTTGCTTCCCGGTCTGCTGGAGCTGGCGGCCAAGGCCAACTCTGCCCAGGATGCCGGGCCTCTTCGTCAAGCGCTGTTCGCCGCCTGCCAAGCGAGCGCGGACCAGGAACAGGCCGCCATGCAGGTCACGGAGGCTATGAGCCGTTTTGGGCCGGTTGCCCGCCGCCAAACATTGCCCCTGCTGTCCAAATTGGGCACTGCTCCTGCCTTGGCCTTGGCTCTGGCGGCAATGAGCGACCCTGACCGCGATCTGCAAAAGGAGGCGGTCCAAGTCCTCGGTCAGTGGCCCAGCGCGGCCCCCGCGGCGCGGCTGCTCGAGTTGGCGCAGGAAGCCAACGACCCGGCACTGCAGGTTTTGGCCCTGCGCGGCGCGGTCGAAACCCTCGGACAAGAACCAGACGCGGCTGTTCGCCTGCAATCGCTCAAGCGGGTGCTGGCTGCCGCCAAGAGGCTCGAAGAGAAAAAGCTGGTGCTGGCGAGGATCGGGCAGGTTCCGACGCCGGAGGCCCTGGCTGTCGTTGTCCCCAACCTTGCTGATCCAAACCTCGCTGAGGAGGCAGCCGTGGCCTCAATGGCGGTCGCGGAGAAAATCGCCGCCGCACACCCGCGGCTTGCGGTCGAGACCGCGGCGAAGGTTCTCGCGGTCGCCAAGAACGCGGAAGCCCTGAAGCGCGCGTGGGCGTTGCGCGGCGAAACCATCAAGCCGGGCCCGTTCATTGATCAATGGTTGGTCTGCGGCCCATTCTGGCAGGCCGGTGCACGCAGCGCCCTGACGGTTTTCGATCTGCCCTTGGGACCCGAGAAACCGAATGAGAAGGTCGAGTGGCGTGCCGTTCGGAACGCGAACATGGTTGCCCTGTCGTCGCTCTTCCCGGGACAGGATGGTTGCGCAGCCTATTTGAAGTGCCAGGTTGTGGCCCCGCGGGAACTGGACGCTCTCCTGCTGATGGGAAGCGACGATGGCGTTAAGGCTTGGCTCAACGGAAAGGTGGTTCACGCCAATAACACCGACCGCGGTTGGGCGGCGGACCAGGACGCCGCGAGCGTGAAGCTGGCGCAAGGGACGAATGAACTCATGTTCAAGATCACCCAAGGAGGCGGGGGATGGATGGCTTCCGTGCGTCTCGTGGGCACTGATGGACAGCCGATCTCGGGTCTTCAGGTCGTTCCCTTGCCGGCGAGCGTTCCCGCTGTCGAGCCGCAAGCGGCCCCCGCTCCCAGGGCCGAAGCGATCCCCAAGGCCGCCACGTTGCCGCGGCGAGAAGCGTTCCGGACCCTGCAGTTATCCGACCAGTTCTACGCGGAAGGCGCCTACTACGGCGACTTCAACCGCGACGGAAAGATGGATGTGGTCGCGGGCCCGTTCTGGTTCGAAGGCCCCGATTTTGCCAAGCGGCACGAGTACCGTCCCACGAAAGTCTATGATCCCAAGGATTACTCGGACAACTTCCTGACCTACGCCGGCGACTTCAACGGCGATGGCTGGCCGGATATCCTCTGTGTTCCATTCCCGGGCAAAGATGCGTTCTGGTATGAAAACCGAGCGGGTAAGGGAGGCCACTGGAAAGAACACCTGGCCTGCACCGAGGTGGGCAATGAATCGCCGGTGTGGGGCGATGTGACCGGCGACGGACGGCCCGAACTGATCTATTGCATTAAGGGTTTCTTGGGGTATGCCGGGCCGGACCCCGCCAGACCTTACGAGCCCTGGAAATTCAACGCGGTCTCAACCAAGAACGAACGCTACCAACAATTCCTCCACGGCGTGGGTTTCGGGGACCTCAACGGCGACAAACGGATGGACATCATCGAAGCCGTGGGCTGGTGGGAACAACCCAGTGCCCCCCAACCAGGGCAGCCGTGGATCTTCCACCCGTTCCGCTTCGCCGACGCCGCGGCGCAGATGCTGGTCTATGATGTGAACGGCGATGGCCGCGCCGACGTGGTGACCTCCTGGCACTGCCACTTGTACGGGAGTGTGTGGTGGGAGCAAATCCCCGGTCAGGGGGCCGAACCAGGTTGGAAGCAGCACATCATCCTTTCACCAACGCCTGATGTCACCACGACCGTTTTTCGGGTCACCCAAATGCATGCTTTGGCCTTGGCGGATATGAACGGCGACGGTCTGCTGGATGTGGTCACCGGGAAACGATTCTGGGCCCACGGCCCCACGGGTGACAAGGAGCCGGACGCTGCCGCGGTCATTTTCTGGTTCGAACTTCACCGCACCGCTGACGGTCAGGTCGCCTTCCAGCCCAAGCTGATCGACGACAACAGCGGCGTAGGAACCCAGGTCGCCGCCGTGGACCTGAATGGCGACCGCCGGCCCGATGTTGTGGTCGCAAACAAGAAAGGCATTTTCGTGCATCTGAGTGGGCGGTAGCCCACTCGAGGCCGGACGGAACAGGGGCAAGACTGGCGGCAAGCTGGAGAGTGGAGGCCGCCGGTCAATCATCATTAGTCCATTATCCACAATCAATGCTAGGGCAGATTCGCAAATGTCGAAACCGAAAATCGCGATGATCGGGGCCGGAAGCCTGATTTTCTGCAAGACCCTGGTCATGGACATCCTGGCCACGGAGGCCCTTCAGGGCAGCGAAATCTGTCTGATGAATCGGACACAGCCCAAATTGACCAAGATGGAGGCGTTTGTCAAGAAGGTCGTCAAGGAGAATCATCTACCTGCCAAGGTGACGGCGACGCTGGATCGCCGCGAGGCACTGGACGGAGCGGACTACGTGATCAACATGATCCAGGTCGGCGGCGTCGAGGCCTTCCGTATGGATTACGAGATCCCGCTGAAGTACGGCGTCGACCAGTGCATCGCCGATTCCCTCGGTCCCGGCGGTATCTTCCGCGCGCTGCGAACGATTCCCGTCCTGGCGGACATGGCGGCGGACATGAACGAGCTGTGTCCCGACGCGATCCTGCTGAACTACGCCAATCCGATGGGCGCCAACTGCTCGGCCCTCGGGTGCGTGGCCGACGTGCAGTTCATTGGGCTCTGTCACGGCGTGCAGACCACGCTGGACCTGATCAGCCGCTACGTCAACGTGCCGAAGGAGCAGGTGGATTACGTCTGCGCGGGGATCAACCACATGGCGTGGTTTCTCTCGCTGCGGGACAAACGCGACGGTCGCGATCTCTATCCGATCCTCAAACGCAACATTGAGAAGCCCGAGTATTACGTCAACGAGAAGGTGCGCTGCGAGGTGATGCGGCACTTCGGCTACTTCATGACCGAGAGCACGGGGCACCTGTCCGAGTACGTCCCGTGGTTCCGCAGCAGCAAGAGAGCTCTGGATCTGTACTGCGATCAACCTGATTTCGGCGGGGCCTCCGGCGCCTACTATCACTACTGCAACATGCTGGCGGAGAAGTACAAGAAGGTGGACTACCTCGCGACGGAATCACCCAGGATCACGCGTCGCAGCGTCGAGTACTGTTCGTACATCCTCGAAGCGGCGGAGACGGATCGGCCGTTCCGTCTCAACGGCAACGTCCGCAATGACGGCTACATCACGAACCTGCCGCAGGGCTGCTGCGTCGAGGTCCCGGTGTACGTCGACTCGCAGGGTCTGCACCCGGTGACGATCGGCGAGCTGCCGGTGCAGTGCGCAGCGCTGAACCAGAGCAACGTCACCGTGCAGGAGCTGGCGGTCGAGGCGGCGCTGACGGGGGATCCGGAACGCGCGATGCAGGCGGTGGCGATGGACCCGCTGACCTCGGCGGTCTGCACCCTGAAGGAAGTCCGGGACATGACCGGCGAGATGCTCGAAGCCGAGCGCAAGTGGCTGCCCGAATTCAAGGGCCGCAAGCTGACGCCTCGCCCGACGGTCAAAGTCACGAAGAATACTATCGGCGTGGATGTGCCGCTCGACCCGGCCTTAGCGATTGCCAATCGCTTTGGAGAGTTGGCCAAGTGACCTTGAGTCGGGCTGGAGCAGGAAGGAGGTTGATATCGATAGAATGACGAGGAAACCGAGGATGGCTCGGCAAATGAGCGTTACGGCCCAATAATGGGCAAACCGGATCAGGACATAGTCGCTGAATCCCTGTGAAACAGCATATTGTGAAGGAGGATGAATCATGTCGAGACAGGTGTATTGTTCTTCGAAGTGTGTTTACATAATCTCCCTTATTCTGGTGCTGGGGCTGGCTGCAGGTGGGGCGAACGCCGGTATCAGGAGCGGTTTGGTGGGATATTACCCTCTTGATGAAGGGTCGGGGAATGTCGCTCACGACATGTCGGGCCAAAACCACAACGGGACCCTGCACAACGGGATCACATGGATTTCGCCAGGGTACCTGGGCGGTGGTGTCAATGTCGACGGTATCACGGATACCAGGATCGAACTTGGAACCTGGAATCCGGCGGAGGGAACGGGGCAGCTTTCTCTGGCCGTGTGGATCCGGTGGTCCGGCGGAAACAACACCTATCAAGGCCTGATCGGCAAGAGAAACACATGGCCCGACACGACGATGTTTCAGTTCCAGGTCAGACCGGAAAGTGGCGGTACCTTTCGCCTCGAAACGGGGTCGGTAGCGATCGTCTCACCGAACAACACTCTGAGTCCGTTGGTCCAGACCTGGGTGCACGTGGCAGCGACCTTTGATGGGACTATGGCCAGACTTTATCTCAATGGACAGGAGGTGGCGTCCGGCGCCTTTGCCTTCTATGCTGCCGGCGAAGCATCCATCATGGGCATCGGCTGTGTTACTGGAGGTGGTGCAGGTTACAGCGGGAACGGCGAAGTCTTTCAAGGCGATATGGACGAAGTCTGCATCTACAACCGGGCCCTGTCCGTGGAAGAGCTCTCGCTCGTTATGACCGGCATCGGTAGCGACACGGCCTCCAATCCTCGCCCGGCCGACGAGGCCACCGATGTGCCGCGGGATGTGGTTTTGAGTTGGGATCCGATGGAGACGGCGACAACGCGCGACGTGTACTTCGGAACGGTCTACGACGACGTCAACGATGCCAGTCGGGCCAATCCGATGGGCGTGCTTCTCAGCCAGGGCCAGACGGCGACCAGCTACGACCCGCCGGATCTGCTGGATTTCGGCATGACTTACTACTGGCGAATCGATGAGGTCAATGCTCCACCAGACGAGACGATCTTCAAGGGCGAGGTCTGGAGCTTCACCACCGAGCCATTGGCTTATCCAATTGCGAACATCATTGCGACGAGTAATGCTGTCTCGGAACCCGATGCCGGACCGGAGAAAACTGTCGATGGCTCCGGGCTCGATGCCAACGACCAGCATTCGACCACCAATACGGACATGTGGGCCGGTAGCACCGATGGTGTCGAGCGGGTGTGGATCCAATTTGAGTTTGATCGTGTCTACAAGCTCCACGAATTTCACATTTGGAACTACAATGTGATCTTTGAGCCGGTTATCGGTTTCGGTTTCAAGGACGTTACGATCGAACACTCGGAGGATGGCACTGACTGGACTGTTTTCGGCGACGTGCAGTTCGCCCAAGCCACCGCCCGAACCAACTATACGTATAGCACGACGGTCGATCTGAGCAATATCGTAGCGAAATTCGTCCGCTTGACGGCCAACAGCACCTGGGGCGCGATAACAAATCAGTGCGGTCTAAGCGAGGTTCGCTTCCTCTATATACCGGTCTGGCCAAGAGAGCCTCAGCCGGCAGATGGCGCTACAGGAATCGATCCGACGATCACTATGAGCTGGCGGCCTGGTCGAGAAGCAGTTTCGCATGAGGTCTATCTCGGAACGGACCCGAACATCCTGCCACCGGTCGATGCCGTTAGCGAAGCCAGTTACACACCTGCCGCTTTGAAATTCGGACAGACCTACTACTGGCAGATCGCGGAGGTCAATGACGCCGAGGAGGCCTCTGTGTGGGCAAGCGATCTCTGGAGCTTCACGACGCAAGAATACGCGTTGATTGACGGGTTCGAGCACTATACCGACGATGTCGAGTCCGGGGAGGCGATCTTCGACACCTGGCTCGACGGCTGGGTCAACGACACCGGCTCAACCGTCGGCCATCTGGAAACGCCCTTTGCCGAGCGGACCATTGTATACGGCGGCAGGCAGTCGATGCCCCTGCAGTATGACAATACAGATTCGCCGTTCTACTCCGAGGCCGAGCGGGAGTTTGAGGCCGCTCAGAACTGGACTGACAACGCCGCCGATACGCTCCGGTTGTTTATTGCGGGCCAGGCGCCCGCCTTTCTGGAGACGACCGACGGTCGCTTTCTCATGAATGCCATCGGTACCGATATCTGGGACACTGCTGACGAGTTCCGCTACGCCTACAAGAGTCTAAGCGGCAACGGCTCGATCACGGTCCGCGTAGATAGCCTGATTCATACCAACGAGTGGGCCAAGGCGGGCGTGATGATCCGTGAGAGCCTCCATCCAGGCTCAAAGCACACGTTCGTTTGTCTGACACCAGACTACGGGGTTTCGTTCCAGCAGCGTCCGGAAACGGGTAACGTGATGAGCCAGGAATCTACAGATGTGGTGGTCGCCTCGTCTTGGGTGAAGCTGACCCGGACCGGAAATGTCTTCACCGCCCAGGAATCGGCTGATGGCATCACATGGGGCGATGTCACATTCCAGGCACCGGTGGACATTCCGATGGCCGGCGACGTTCTCATTGGTTTAGCGGTGACCAGCCACAATACCTCAATCGCGACCGCTGCCGAGTTCTCCAACCTCTCGACGACGGGCAATGTGACGGGACAGTGGGAGATAGCCGAGATCGGCACCGCCCAGCCGAAGGGCAACTCGGCAGAGCCCATATACATACGAATTGAGGATAGTGCCGGCGCAACCGCAACGGTTGTGAACGCCGATGAGCTCATCACTCTGCGTTCAGCGTGGCAGGAGTGGTTGATCCCGTACAGTGACTTGTCCGGGGTGAACATGAGCCGGGTCCAGAAGATGGCGATTGGTGTTGGCAGCAAGACCAGTCCGAGTGCCGGCGGCACAGGTACGGTCTATATCGACGACATCGGCTTTGGCAGACCCGTTGTCGCAGAATAGCATTTGGGTGGGCGGCGTGTGACAGGATCCAACTAGGGGGCCTCTGTAAGTGTGGCAGGGGCCCCTTTGCTGTTTATTGTCTGCGCCTGCGTTACAGCAATAATGGCCAGTCGCTGCGAAACGGTCGAGAGATGCATGACAAAGCCAGCGGTTTTGCCTGCAGCATACGAACGCAGAAGAGGGATTCCGCAGCCGCTCATGAAATCGCTTTCCCTGCGAAACGGGGGGGATTCAGTAATACCACAAAGGGATTTGGACGCGAGGTTAAATGAGAGACCAGAAGGGGAGCAGGGCGAGGCGGAGGGCGGCGGCCGATATATCGGGGACTATTCGCTGCCAGCGGCATTCTTGCCTGGTTCCTTGCTGAGTTGCTGGTGCTGTTCAGGATTCTCGACAGGTTCGTCGTCATCCCTGAAGTAGTGCTCCAGAGCAGCCCTGACGGTCTTGCTGGGTGCATCTCGGACTTTGTCGTACAGGTCGTTTGTCAAGTAAATCGTTATGGTTGGCATGCATATATCAACGTGACAGGACTATATAAGTATTACTGTTGTGCAACCTATATATTCCAGCACCACAATATTTATATATATGTATGTCTTGTATATAGTATGGAAACGATAACGATCAAGGGTGAACGCGTCATCGACATCTACGAGAGCTTCGATGGCAGCTACTGGTTCGTGACAGATAAAGCCTGGAGGCAGGACAGCCTCATCGGCGGCAGGGTGCACGAGGACGACCAGATCCTTTTCGGCTATGTGCGGCTGTCGGCTTGCCCGGAGTGTGCCGAGTGGGGTTACTTCTCCGAGGGTGAGTTGAAGCGGTTGGGCCCACGGATCTGGAAGGTGCATCGGCAGGACTGGGCGGTCTGCCCGCTGGTTGAAGTGGCAGACGTGCCGGAGGATCAGGCCGATGGCGGCGGGTCTTCCGCCCGCCGGCCTTCATACTCAAATACTTGTAAGGAGGTGGATGAGAAGATGGAAACCGATACACAACAAAGGGTGGATTCCTATATCTCGCTTTTCGATGGGATCTCAGAGAAGGTCAACAGCGACGCCGTAGCGATTGCGATCCTGCAGGAGGTCTCCAAGGACCGGCGGTCCGGCGAGATACGTACAGAACGAGCCACACAGGGCACCGGGCCGGCGACGGAAAAGCAGAAGCAGTTCATGAAGAAGCTGAACATCCGGTTCCCTGCGACTGTGACGAAGCACGAAGCCTCAGCACTGATCGATGAGGAACTGGCCAAGAACGGTGAGTGAATGCGAAACGGGGCGGGCGGGGCAGCCCGCCCCTGGCGAATTGGGCGGTGCCGTGCGGGATTTCCCAGATGCTGCGAGAGTCCGGGGGGTGAACCAGAGGCAGCAAATACGGTGGCGGCGGGGCGGATGTCTTGCCGCTGCCTTCCTATTCAAACAACTGTAAGGAGGTGGATGAGAAGATGGCTATATGTGACAGGTGCAAAAAGACGCCTTTGGAGTATCGGGAAATCAACCAGGCGTACAGAAAGGGCAGGGAAGTCGTCTTGTGTGACGAGTGCTATGAAAAGGCCTTGCGCGAGTACCGTCGGCGCAAATAGGGGTGCGGCAAGGCCTTCCTTGCCCTTCGTGGGCCGGTTGGCTCGGTGCTGGGCTGGAAGGAACAGCGTGGCCGCGTTGTCGCGCACCTTGATCGCGCAGGGCTTTCAGTCGAGATGCACTACCGCCAACGCTGATGGCGTTATTACATGAATGAGGGACGTCTTGTAGAACTGCACTGCCGCACTTGCAATCGGATGCAGTTGTTCTCGGCCCGACCAGGATATGCGGTACGGAGTGCAGATATCGACAGCAAGAAGGTGGAAGCCAGGAGCCACAGACCATGAAACGAATCCTCGTCACGCTCGCAGTGTTGTCCAGCGTCCAGTTCGCCTCCGGCCAGGAAGGGCATGCGCCGGCGGCGTTCGACCTCGTGCAACAGGGCACGTCCACGTGCTCGATCGTCATCGCGGAAAAACCCACACCCGCGGCGCGACTGGCAGCCCTTGAACTTCAATGCCATGTCATGAAGATCACAGGGGCGGAAATCCCCATTCGCTGTGAAAGCGAACAGGTTGGGGGCCGTCGGATCCTCGTGGGGGAGAGTTCTGCCACACGGCAGTTGGGCCTTCGAGGCGTAGACTTCCAGCCGCAGGAGTATCTCATCGCGTTTCGGCAGGATACGATCATTCTGATGGGGCGGGACTGGCAGGACACAGAGGCGAACCGAAAAGCACAGGGGCGATCCACGACAGATCAGTCGCTCCAGCAGTTGCGCCATAGGATAGACTACTGGAAGGCAGTAGGCTATCCCGACAGGAGTGCGGGCGAGCTGGAATTGCCGGGTATCTTTGACGACCAGGGCACGTGCCTGGCGGTCTATGACTTCCTGGAGCGTTTCTGCGGCGTGCGATGGTATGGGCCTTCGCGCCTCAACATTGTCATCCCCTCGCGCACAACCCTGACTGTTGCAGGTGAGGATATTCGACGATCCCCGGCTCTGAAGCACCGCAGCGCTCTTGCCGGTGGCTCCTGGCCGTTCCTGCGCGGGCAGTGGGGCGATTACACGCAGGAGCAGGTCTATCTCTACTGGAGACGGATTCGCCAGGGCGGTGAGCGTTGGGCAGGCAACCACACCTTCCACCGCAATACCATCAAAACCGTCCTGAACGACTCGGAGTACCAATGCCAGAACCCGCGGGGTCTCGGCTCGCAACTGTGCTATACGAATCCCAAGCTGGTCGACCAGGTAGCGCAGATGGCACGCGACTACTTCGACGGCAAAGGCGAACTGCCCGAGGGCTGGAAAGCCATGGGAGACTACTTTGCCATTGTCCCCGACGACAACATCCACCTCTGCACGTGCCAGGCGTGCCAGGCGCTTCTCGAAAAAGGGAGAAATCGCAAGACCGGCTTTTTCAGCAGCGGCGAGATGAGCGAGTACTGGTTCTCCTTCGTCAATGCCTTCGCGCGCGAGGTGCGCAAAACCCATCCGGACAAGTACATCGCCACCCTGGCCTACTGGAGCTATGCGTTTGCACCGGACTCTGACCTGGAATCAAACGTTTCGGTCGCGCCGTGCCTTCACACCTGCTACTATCCGGTCCATGCCGAGATGAAAGAGAACGATCTGCGTTTCTACAGGCAGTGGCAGGAGAAGTCTGAAGCGCCCATGTTCCTCTGGGTCTATTATCATCATCCGATGGAGCCGGCCCTGATTGACCGGTGGAAGTGCTTTCCGCATGTCATGGTCCACGAGACCGCCCGGGCCATGCAGATGTTCATTCGGGATGGCGTTCGAGGCATCTTCGAGTGCGGCGAACAGGATCAGCTTGAGCAGTATGTCATGGCCAAGGTCTGGGACGATCCGGACGTGAATGTCGACGGGCTGATCGATGAGTTCTTCCGCCTGTACTTCGGAGCAGCGGCAGAGCCGATGAAGGCATTCTACCTGGGTCTGGAGAGGATCGCCTGCGATCCGGCGAACTACCCGCCTCCATATCACCGTTCTAACGGTATCGACTGGAAGAAGGTGGCTTGGGAACGCTTGGGAACAGCGGAGAGGATGGAGGAGTTCAGAAGTCTCATCGTGCAGGCAGAAGAATTGGCTATAACCGAGACGGAGAGGCAGCGAGTCGCTTTGTGGCGTAACGCCATTTGGGAGTGGATGCGCCAGGGCCGAGAGGAATATCTGTCGCCCCAGAATCAAAAGAAACAGTGACCCGGCTGCTTCCCGAGGGTCCAAGGTGGTACGCAAGATGCCCGGCAGCGAGTCAGGCGGCGTACGGGCCCCACGTTTCTGACTGCATCTGGGACTCTCCGGCTTGGTGCTCTGCAGGCACAGACGGCGGTGCCCAAGTTTGAGTGTATCGGCCTCTATTGGACGGCAGGCGACGATGAGGGCGGCGATGCGTGGGTTCGTTTCTGCCGGCAGGGTGATGAGACATGGCGGCAGGGATATCCGCTGTGGTATGCCGAGCAGGACGGCGAATTCCGCGGAAGCTTGGTCGGTCTGCAAGCGGGTACGATCTACGAAATCGAACTGACTGCGCCCTCCGGCAAGAAGGCATCACTGACTGCGGCCACGCGCGACGAGCGATTTTCCATAGGCAAGACGGCGGCCCACCTACCCGTCGGCGACCTGGGCCGGCCGCTGCGAATTACGAACTAAATGGCATTCTGTAACCCCGACGCCGGGTACGAGTGGTCCACGGCATCTACCTGTCTGCTGAGCACGGCGTCCTTGGGGAGACCGCCTTGCCGGGCCGACTGTGGATCCGAATGCCGTCAAGGGGACGGGAGCGGCTTCTGAGGAGACGGCCCGGACGGGCCATGTCGGCATCATCTGAGGGCTGCTGAGAGGGTGGACTTGGCCCGGGCAGAAAACGCTTATCGAAGGCTTTAACGGCCTTTCGC
>CAZNSM010000021.1:0-23509 GCA_964575615.1 uncultured Pirellulales bacterium
CGGCCAATGAGAGCGTATGAGCTGATACGGGAAACTTACTTCCGCCGGAGCTACATCTGGATCGCGCACCTGACCTGGCTGCTGGCGTACGGGGTGTACTGGTGGAGTATCGTTCCCACCAAAACGGAGACCACGGGCAAGTTCATCCTCTTCGGGACCGGCCTGTTTCTGGCCTTGACCCTCAGCGCGGGGATTCTCGGCGACGACATTGCCTCCGGGCGGATCTGCGTGCTCGTGACCAAGCCGTTCTGGACGGGCCAGCTCTACCTCTTTCGATTGATCGGTCTTTCGCTTCAGGCGGCCGTCCATCTTCTGCTGACCGGCGTTTTGCTCAGCGTGCTGGATTGGCTGACGCCCAGAAACAGCATCGAGGGAATCGGCGTGTGGTTGCTGGCCTCCTGGCTGCTGTTCAATGCTGTCGCGGCTCTCT
Source organism: uncultured Pirellulales bacterium (assembly GCA_964575615.1). Classification (GTDB taxonomy): domain Bacteria; phylum Planctomycetota; class Phycisphaerae; order Sedimentisphaerales; family Anaerobacaceae; genus Anaerobaca. The sequence goes on from CAZNSM010000021.1 coordinate 431, forward strand.
CGACCTCCCTTTCCGTCGTTCTGGGGCGGGCGTTCAATTCGCTGCTGCTGCTCGTCGTCTTCATCGCGGGCTATCTCCTGATGAACATCCTGATCGGTTTGCTGCGTGGAGAAGCAGGAGCGGGGTGGCTGACCGCCTTCGTACGGTACGCGTGGCCTCCCTTCGAGCTGTTGCGCAAGTTCGCCGAGGGAGAATACGGCCCGTACGCGTTGACGGTCGGCCGGTTCAGTCTGTCCAAGAGTGTGGCCTGTGTGGTGCACAGCCTGATCCTGACGTGCGTCTACGGCGCTGTTGGAATGTTGCTGCTTTGTCGGCGGCAGTTCTCGCGCGTACGGGATTGACGATTGTGAGCTCTATGCAGATGAAAGACAAGATCAACATCTGGATCGTAGTGACGGCGGCCGCGGTTGTGGAGGTCTGGGCTCTCTATGTGGTCAGTGTCTGCGCCGCGCGCTGGCGGCCGACAATGATCGTGCAGAACGAGCCGCAGGCGCAAGCTTTGTATGAGGCCATGCTCGAAGCGGCGCGCCGCACGCAGACTCTGTCGTATCGAAGCATCTGCAGCGGCCCGGGCAGCGAGCCTTCGGCCTGCACGGTCCGGCTCAAGAAACCGAATCTCGTTCGCGTGGATCTGACTAACGGGATGAGCACGAGGGTCACGACTGTCCTTGCCGACGGCGATCGCCTCCGGATCTTCTGGTCGAGCGACCGTCCCTTTCTGAAAGTTGACGATTTTGCACGTTACGAACAGACCCAATCCAACGTCTATGTAGACATGGCCTGTTCCCCGGACATCGATGTTCTGAGCGAAATGACCCGGCTCGGGGTCGCCTGGAGCAATCTGATCTGGTCTCCGCGTCTGTTCTTTGGCGGTGCGGATGAATTCGAGCCCTACATCGACGGAATTCGGCTTCGCGGTGCGAACGAGATTCACGGTCAAGCGTGCGACGTGATCGAGGTCAGCTACTTCAAAGCCCAGCGAATACGGCATTACTGGCTGTCCCAAGAGGACCACCTGCCGCGCCGGATCAAGGAGATCATTCGCCTGGCCGACAACCACGTGACAGCGGAGGAATGGTGGCGTGTGGAAATCGATTCTTCGATCTCAAACGAGCAGTTCGCGTGGTCCCCTCCGGAAGGGTATCGTGTGTGGAATCCGCCATCGTTGGACGAGTTCCTCTTGGAGCCAGGGACCGAGGCGCCCGGTTTCGAGCTGCCCTCGGCCTCGGGAGACACGATTCGTCTGGCCGACTTTCAGGGCCGCGTGGTGTGGCTCTGCATCTGGCGGGTCGGATCACCTGAGTGTCGCGATGAAGTGCGGTATCTTCAGTTCTTGCATGAGAAGGCGAAGGACAAGGGACTTGTGATTCTCGGCGTCAACGTCGCCGACGACCGGCGCATCGCGCAGACGTTCCTTCGCGACGAAGGGATTGCGTTTCCCTGCGTTCTCGATTCCTCGAAGGAGGCAGAGAAGCTCTTCGCAGAGAGCTATGGAGTCAAGTTCGACAGCCCGCCCGTCGGTTTCGTCATCGGCGCCGATGGGAAGGTGGTGGACGCTTGGAGCGGATTCGACGAGAATCACGCCCGCGCCCTGGCGGCGCTACACGAGGCGGGTGTGTCTGATGTGGGTCGTTGAGTGACGAACGAGAGGTCGGATATGGATGAACACCCCATTGTGGTTGAGAATCTGGTCAAGTATTACGAGGGCCGTTGCGTGCTGGACGGCATCGATCTGAAGGTGCCTCGCGGCTGCATCTACGGCCTGCTGGGCCGCAACGGGTGCGGCAAGACCACGCTGATCCGCGCGCTGTTGGGCCTGGAGCCGCCCACGCAGGGCCGGACCCTGCTGCTCGGGCAGGATTCGAGAAGCCTGGCCGCTGGGACTCGGGCCCGCATCGGATACGTGGCCGAGGGACACAATCTGATCCAGAACTACCGCGTCCGCCGGCTCATCGGGCTGTGCAAAGACCTGTCGCTGCGGTGGAATGCAGAGTTCTTCGACCATCTCATGGAGACCTTCCGGCTGCCGATGGACCGCAAGGTCAAGGAGCTGTCGGCCGGCATGAGGGCGCAGCTCAACCTCGCCCTGGCGATGGCGGCCGATCCCGAACTGCTGATCCTCGACGACCCGACGCTCGGTCTCGACACCGTCGCGCGTCGCCAGTTCCTCGAACTGGCCATCGACCTGATCCAGAAACAGGACCGCACGATCCTGTTCAGCTCGCACATCCTCGGGGACGTCGAGCGCATTGCCGACCGCGTCGGCATCATGGCGGGCGGCAAACTCGCCGTGGACTGCGAACTCGAAGAGCTCAAACGGCGCGTCCGCAAGCTCCATATCCTCTTCCCGTCGGCGGCTCCGGAGAACCTGTACATCACGGAGATCATCAACCAGCGAAACGCCGGACGCGAGATGGTGCTCACCGTCGCCAACTGGAATTCGCAGAAGCAGGCCATCCTCGAAACGTTCGGGCCTGACAGTTGCAGCGAGCTGGTGATGACCCTCGAAGACATCTTCATCGAGTGTACGAGGCCGTCGAACGTCGCGGTCCTCGAAGGAAGTGAGGTTTGACATGGGCACGTTCTGGACGCTTCTGAAACGTGAGATCATCGACCACATCGCCTATTTTGCAGGGGCCGCCGTCCTGAGCGGACTGCTGACCGCGTTGCTGGTTTCGGTCAGTCTGGGCCTGGAAGGAGGCGATCGCGAGGTCGTCGCTGTCGGAGGGCTTATCCCGGCCACGATTGTGGTTGTCGCCGGGCTGTGCGCCCTGGGAGTGGCCCAGACGTACACGGACCGGACGCGAAATGTGTCGGCCTTTCTGACCGCGCTGCCCGTCACGCGGCCGCAGATTTTTGCCGCCCGCATCGCCGCCGGCGTGCTGGCGATTCTGATTCTGCTGGTCCCCATCATGATCGCGGGCTCGATTGTGCTGGGTCTTCAGCGAGCCGAGGTCCCGTTGTATCGGGGGATACTCGCGGACTTGTTCCGCAGTGTCTTCCTGACGTGCCTGGCCTGCTATAGCGTCGGGATCTACGCCGGATGGAACCGGGGCTCGCTGGCGCCGACGCTGGGCGTGTTGCCCATCGTCATGCTCGTTCCTCTGCTGCTTGTGATCAAGGGTTTCGGCCTGGAAGTCGCTGGAACCCTGGCCGTCTTCGTTGTGGCCTGTCTGGCCGGCGCCTGGTGCCGGTTCTCTTCGTCGTCGCTTTAGGAGTCCCGAACCATGAAAACCACTATGAACTATGGCATCCGGGTCCTGGCCACGGGCTTTGTGGTTCTGGTGTTCTTCGCTATCCCCTTGTATTGGGGCCGGTTCTTCGCGGAGTTGTTGCTCTGCGGCCGCATGCCCGAAGAGGCGAGGGGCGTTCAGTTCTCGCCATCGGGGATTCTGCCCGACGAGATCGAGAACGACCCCAACGCAGACCAGCACTCCGTCGCTTTCGCACGAATGGATTTCGGGCCGCTCTTTCGCACACTTGGATTTACCGAGTATCTCCTTTCCAGAGTTCCCGGCGGCGATCGGTCGGATGTCTTCTACTATGCGCGGGACGGCGCCTGGATGTACTTCGATCGGTCGGCCGGGCAGATCGTCTTTCGTGACACGCGTTGGGAGCGCAGGGATTCCGGCGCGAGCATCGAGCGCCAGACGGCGATCTACTGCGCCGGGCCGGACGGCGTGTCCAAGACCCCGGGACAGACACTTGGCCGATTCCATGATCCCGTCCACGTGACCGGCGCCTCGATGCACCACATCCTCTATGATCGGACGCTGCATCGCTTCTTCGCGATCGATTGCGAGGCGATGACCGTCAGAGCCGGACCGGAGCTGACGGACGCCATGCTGCGAAGGCCGCTTGTCGTGGGCTCGCCGCCGTACTATGAGGGTCTGTCTCTCGGTTGGGACCCGCCCAAGAAACGAGTGCTGCGGGAAGCGCAGGACGCGGATTCGCCGCCGCGATATGAGTATCACTGGACGATGCGATTCAGCACGAGCGGCGGTTACTGGAGCCGCTATGCCCCGGTGATCGACGCCTCAGGGCAGATTGTCCTTCTGGACCAGCGAACGCTGGAGCTGACCCCGGCAAAGGGCGTACTGCCTGCGCCCAAGACGTTGTACGGCGAAGGACGCCGATGGCCCTCCCAGTTGCTCGCATGCCAGGCGCACGCGATAGACATCGGGCCCGAGCACGAGTACGCCGGGCTGCTTGCGGCCGGCGTCTCGCGACAGGGGACATCCCTGGCGATGTTAGTCTTCGACAAGAACGGCAGGCAGGTCACGACCGCCGACAGCCGCGCGACGCCTTACTCACAGAAGTACGGGCAGAACGCTTGGGTCGGGTCGGCCCGGGCGGCGCTGTTCGATGTGCCCTGGGCTCCGGCACTGACCATCTCGAAGTACCTCCTGGAGAACGTGCATCCGCCTGTCTTGACGCTGGCCTCGTTCTTCCTTGCCAACCGGATCGAGGCCGGCGCGAGCCACCGGACTCTGTTTCTCGTTCCCAATTCGTTCGCGGCGATGCACCGGGATCAGACGGAACAAAGCGTTGTCGCGCAGTTCTTCGGGGCCCTCTGGATCATACTGCCGGGGATCGGTCTGGCGATTTTTCTGGCGTGGCGCGTTGTCCGCGACGCGGCGGCAGTGGGCCTGTCGCGCGATGCCCGAAGTCTCTGGCTGCTGGGCACGCTGGCCCTCGGTTTGCCTGCCTATATCACGTATCGAATGACCCGACCGGGCGCGGGGCTGGTGACGTGTGCCGCGTGCGGCAAGATGCGACGCGCCGACATGGAACGATGCCACCTGTGCGGCCGCGCGTGGGACATGCCCGAACTGGCTGCGCCCGCCTGGCGCGTGCGGGATGGGGGCCCGCAAGCGTCTGAGCCGCCGGTCGAGTCCGAAAAATCTCCTGATGCGGGGGAACAGAAAAGCGATTCGTCTGTCGAATCTATGTGACCGCTTCTTTGAGACCGGCCTTCTATCAGTGAAGGCTACGGCGGAGGGCGAAGCGCATCGGCCGGCGAACTCGGGCGGGATTGTCTTGCCCCGGCGGATGGTGCGCGCCACACGGGACCGGCAGTGGCCAACCTGTATCGGTCGGAACACGGAGTACGGGATATGAGTGCGGAGAACAATCACGTCACCTTGCCGGGGCAAGCCGGCTCGGGAAGCAAGACCGGCCTGGGAGACCTGGCCGGCGTCGTCTGGCAGCGGCTCTATCCCTTCGTGCTGCGAATCACGCTCAGCCACGACATGACCGAGGACATTCTCCAGGACACGCTGCTGGCGATGCTCTGCGGCGTCGAGTCGTTGCGCGACCCCGATCGATTCTGGCCGTGGATGTATCGGATCGCTTACACCAAGATTCAAGACGCCTTCCGGCGGCGGCGTCTTCAGACGGCCATGCAGAGCAGTTTCCTCCGGGACCGCCGGTGCGCCGACGGCGGCGACAACCCACTGCAGTCGAAAATCCACGAGGAGACCCTGCAACAGGTCGCCATGGCAGTCGAACATCTCCAGGGCCAGAACAGGGACGTAGTGCGTCTTCGCTGCTACGAGAACCTGCCCTACAATGAGATCGCCTCTCGCACGCAGACCACACCCGCACGAGCCCGCATCCGCTTCCACCGCGCCAAGACATCACTGCGCCGACGGCTGCAAGCTTGTTGGGCATGATACCGGCACGTCCGTGGGACAAACGTCGCGATCGGCGGATCTACATGTCCGTCAGGCCGGCAAGGCCGGCGTGCCGCACGAGGTCGACGATATGACGCGCTCCAAGCTTTGTCATGATGTTGGCGCGATGGACTTCCACCGTGCGTCGGGATCGGTGGAGTTCGGCGGCGATTTCGCCGTTGGTCTTTCCTTGCAGCACGAGGTGCAGCACCGCCTGTTCCACCTCCGTCAGAGGTTTCGACGGTGTCCTGACGTCCGTTCGGTGGAGCGCCTGATTCACGGCCGCCAGCAGCCGGCTTGTCTGAGGAGGCCGCTCGAGGCAGTCTGTGGCGCCGGCCTTCATGGCCTGGACGGCGGTGTCGATCTGACCGGGTTCGACCAGCATGATGACCGGCAACCAGGGTGCGATATGCCGGACACGGGTCAGCAGCTTGATGCCCTCGACCGCCGGCTCCGGGACGTTGGTGACGAGGAGCCGACACCCGGCGTCACGGATGGCCTTCAGACACTCCTCAGGGTCAGTGAAACAGGATACCGGCGCATCCGCCCGGTCGAGGGCAGCCTGCACCGCTCTTGTGCTCGTTGCGTCGCCGTCGGCATAGTAGATGTTATGACGTCCGTGGTTCATAACTCAGCCCGCCTTCCAGCACGATCGCTTCCTGAGGTCGGTCTTCCGGTCTCTTCCGCTTCGTGTGCCCTGATGTTCCCAATAGGAACTCTGCCGGCGCGCCAACTCCTTCCCATAAGCCCTGCCATGGCAGAGCACCCGTTCCGCAATGTCCGTTCTCGTCGAGCCGACATTGTCAACGCACAGGGATAGTACGGAGCCCGGATTGGGGCCGCCATAGGGAAAATCCTCAACCTGCTATGGGGGCAATTGCCTACGTGTCACTACGCGCTGGCGGGCAAAGGCTTGCCCGACGGTGGCGGAAGCGATAGAGTCTACAGAGCCCCGGCCCAGGCGGTTTCGGGGCAGGGTATGGCCCTCTGACGAGAAGGGAACGCATTCGTATGAAGCGTCTGGTGAGGATCGCTCTGGTTTTCCTGGTGTGGGCGGGCGCCTCGGCGGGCGAGGATAGATCGGTTCGGATGTGGGATGACTTCGAACTGACGCTATCCGGTCCGGCGACAGGCAATCCGTTCGTCGGCATCGAATTCAGCGCCGTCTTTCGGCAGGGCGATCGCGCCTTTGAGCCCGAGGGATTCTACGATGGAGACGGTCTCTTCAAGATCCGTTTCATGCCCGACCGTGAAGGTGTGTGGACCTACCGGACCAAGAGCAATCGGGAAGTATTGGATGGTCAGGAAGGGCAGTTTGTTTGCATCTCGCCTGCCCCCGGATGCCACGGTCCCGCGCGCGTCCGCAACCAGTACCACTTCGGGTACGCCGACGGGACGCCGTTTTACCCGTTCGGCACGACGATCTACGAGTGGCCGTTTCAGTCCGAGGAGCGACGCCGGCAGACTCTCGAAACGCTCAAGCGCTCCCCCTTCAACAAGGCGCGCTTTCTGGCGGCCCCGCCCTGGCGCACGAGCTATGTCGAAGGGCCCGGGGCGCTGGACTGCTTTCCGTTCGAGGGGACATCAAAAGAGACCTGGGATTTTTCCCGCTTCAACCCGGAGTATTTCCGGCGACTGGAAGCGTGTGTCGTACAGCTTCGCGATCTGGGTATCGAGGCGGATGTGATCCTGTTTCGGCCGTATGACGGTGGCAAGTGGGGCTTCGACACGATGGATGCGGAGACCAACGACCGCTTCGTGCGCTATCTTGTGGCCCGTTTGGCGGCGTACCGCAATGTCTGGTGGTCCCTGGCCAACGAGAACAGCTTCATACGGCATCTGACGGACACCGATTGGGACCGGCTGTTCCAACTGGTGCAGGCGAAGGACCCGTACGGACATCTGCGTTCGATTCACAACGCCGGACGCATCTACGACTATGGCAAGCCCTGGGTCACCCACGTGAGCCTTCAGTACTACATGGCGGTGCGTTTCTTCGGCGTCTCGCCCTTGCTGCGCTACATCTACCGCAAGCCCGTCGTACACGACGAAATCAACTACGAGGGCACCATCGCCAAGCGTTGGGGCCGGCTCACGGGCGAGGAGATGGTCTACCGGTTCTGGATAGCCGTCATTGGCGGAGCCTATGCCACGCACGGGGAAACGCGCGTGCAGCCTGACGGCGACGGCTGGATCTCGCGCGGTGGGACGCTCGCCGGAGCCAGTCCCGTCCGCATCGCCTTCCTGCGACAGATTGTCGAGGACGGCCCGGAAGGCGGGCTTGATCCGATCGACCAATACTACGAAACCAACATCGCCGGCAAGCCTGGGAAATACTACCTGATATACTTCGGCAAGGAGCAGATGGCCCAGTGGCTCTTTGTCCTGCCTCGCGCGGAGTTGGAGGACGGCATGCGATTCCGCGCGGAGATCATCGACACATGGAATATGACCGTTGTTCCAATGGAGCGGACGTTTGAGGTGGAGGCGCTGGACCGCTACCAGTATGTTGACAAGAGCCGGGCGGTAATCGATCTGCCCGAGAGACCTTACATGGCCCTGCGCATCCGGCGGGTCCCATGAATAAAATGCCGTCTCAAATCATCCTGGTGATGTGAAAGGAGATCGATCATGAAGCAGATGGCTGCCATTCTGGTGGGGATTGTGTGCTGGGCCGGGGGATTGTCGCCGGCAGCGGAAGAGCCTTCGCCCGAAACGCTGTTGTTGAAAGACTTTCACCCTCGCTCGGTCTACAAGATCCCACAGACGGAGGTCGCCAAGGCCCGCTACCCGGCAATCGACATGCACGCCCACGTCTACGCAAAGACGCCCGAGCAGGTGGACCGCTGGGTGCGGGTCATGGACGAGCACGGCATCGCCAAGGTGATCGTGCTGACGATGGCGACGGGCAAGGAGTTCGACGATCTGGTCGCGCTGTATTCGAAGCATCCGGGTCGGTTTGAGCTTTGGTGCGGGTTCGATTATACCGGCTACGACAAGCCCGGTTTCGGGCCTGCGGCCGTCAAGGAACTCCAGCGCTGCTTCGACGCCGGCGCCCGGGGGGTGGGCGAACTGGGCGACAAGGGCAAGGGGTTGTTCTACTGCCGGCCCACCAAGGCGTGGGGCATGCATCTCGACGATCCGCGCATGGACCCGCTGCTGGAGAAGTGCGCCGAGCTGAAGATGCCCATCAACATCCATGTGGCCGATCCGTATTGGATGTACGAGCCGATGGACGCTCGCAACGACGGGCTGATGAACGCTTACACCTGGCGACTGGACAATCAGCCCGGCATCGTCGGCCACACCGGGATGATTGACATTCTCGAACGTGCGGTCAAGCGGCATCCGAACACCACGTTCATTGCCTGCCACTTTGCCAACTGCTCCTACGACCTGAGCCGGCTGGGCAAGCTGTTCGACGAGTGTCCCAACCTCTACGCGGACATCTCCGCGCGGTATGCGGAAACAGCGGCCATCCCCCGGTTCACCGCGAGGTTCTACGAGAAGTACCAGGACCGGCTCGTCTACGGGACGGATATGACTTTCAGCCCAGCCCTGTACCGGCTGACCTTCCGCATCCTCGAATCGGCGGATGAGCACTTCTACGACTGGGACCACTTCAGCTACCATTGGCCTGTGCACGGTCTGGCGCTCAGCGGCCCGGTGTTGGAGAAGGTCTATCGGACCAACGCGTTGAAGATTCTGCACGAGTAGCTCGCATGGAGCCGGGTGATACCTCTGGAAGGAATGAGTCTGTGATACGAGCAAGCACGCGGCGCCTGTGTCGACACGGGATGGTTGTAGTTCTGTTCGCGATGACGGCGCCGGCCCACGCCGACTGGCCCCGCTTTCGCGGGCCCTCCGGCGACGGCCTGGCGACAAGACCCGGCAGCGCCGAACGAATCGGCCTGCCCGTGCGGTGGAGCGAGGACGAGAACATCGCGTGGAAGACACCCATCCCGCACATCGGCTGGTCGAGCCCGGTGGTGATGAACGGACAGGTCTGGCTGACCGGCGCGAGCGCGGACGGGCACGATTTCTACGCGCTCTGCGTCGACGTCGGCTCGGGCAAGATTCGGCTCAACGAGCGAATCTTCCACTGTGACAATCCGGAGCCCCTGGGCAATCCGCTCAATAGCTACGCCTCGCCCACGCCCGTCGTCGAGCCGGGCCGCGTCTACGTGCACTTTGGCAGCTATGGGACCGCATGTCTGGACACGACCACCTTCAAGATCGTATGGAAGCGCGACGACTTGCCCTGTCGGCACTATCGCGGGCCTGGCTCATCGCCCATCCTGTTCGAGAGTCTGCTGATCCTGACCATGGACGGCGTGGACGTGCAATACCTCATCGCTCTGGACAAGATCACCGGGCGGACCGTCTGGAAGACCGACCGCACCGCCGACTGGGACGACCTGGACTCCGACGGCAAACCGCGGGATGAAGGCGACCTGCGCAAGGCGTACTCGACCCCGCTGATTGTCGAGGCCAATGGCGCCACACAGATGCTGAGCGTGGGCGCCAAGGCGCTCTATGGCTACGACCCGAGAACAGGCCATGAGTCGTGGAAAGTCCGCACGCCTGCGTTTTCGGGCGCCGCGGCCCCCATCTACCGGGACGGTGTCGCCTACATGATCAGCGGTTTCGGCCAGACCGAGTTGATGGCCGTTCGCGTCGACGGCTCAGGCGACGTCACCGATAGCCACGTGCTGTGGAAGACCGCGCGCACGGTGCCCCGGACGCCCTCGCCCGTCCTGATCGGTGATCTGCTCTTCACGATCAACGACACGGGGATCGTCGTCTGCATGGATGTGGCGACGGGCGAGCAGGTGTGGAAGGACCGCATCCGGGGCGACTACGCGGCGTCGCTGCTCTATGCCGACGGCAACATATACTGCTTCAATCAGAGCGGCACATCGACTGTCTTCAAGGCTGCGCGACAGTTCGAGATTGTCGCGACGAACACACTCGATTCCGGCTGCATGGCCTCGCCCGCCGTTGCCGGCAAGGCGCTATTGCTGCGAACGAAGACCCACCTCTACCGCATCGCATCCCCTTGATAGAACCGACAGAATGTATCGGAAGGAGACTTTTGTGACGGATAGAAAGCTGATCTATGCAACGGTAGCCGCCGCTGTGGTCTTGTTTGTCAACGTCAGCGTGGGGCTCTGTGAACGATACGATCTGCGATCTCCCGATGGGACGGTGGGCGTCCGCGTGGACGCGGGCGAGCGGATCGATTTCTCGGTGCTCGTCGACGGCGGGACAGTGACCGACGTCACAGGGCTGGCTCTGACCATGACGGACGGCGTCGTCTTTGGGGCTGGTTCACGTGTCACGCGCGTGGATCGCAACACGGTCGCACAAGAGGTCCGTCCGGAGATTCGCGAGAAGAACGCGGTGATACAGGATCGCTACAACGAGTTGACGCTGACCTTCGAAGGCGGCTTTGCCCTGGCGTTCCGGGCGTACGACAACGGCATCACCTATCGCTTTTCGACGTCCCTGCCGGGCGAGGTAATCATACAGTCGGAGCAGGCCCGCTTCCAGTTTGCCGATATGGCGTCGGTGATCTGTCAGAAGGAGAAGAGCTTTCGTTCCGCTTATGAGGAGCCCTACAGCGAGCGGGCAATCGGCGATTTGAAGGCGGAGGACCTGTGCGGCCTGCCGCTGCTTGTGACGCAGCAGAGCAAGCCGAGGGTGCTCATCACCGAGTCGGACCTGCGGGACTATCCGGGCATGTGGCTGCGGGGCACGGGCGGGACCTCCCTGGAAACAGCATTTGCGGGCTATCCGCTCGAAGAATTGTATGAAGGCAACGCCTACGTGCGCGGCCGTGTGGCGAAGCATGCCGACTACATTGCCAAGACCGAGGGCACGCGAACCTACCCCTGGCGCATCATCGCCGTCGCAAGAAACGACGGCGATCTGATCGCCAATCAGATGGTCTACCTGCTGGCGCCGCCTCTGGCTCTGGATGATGTCTCGTGGATCAAGCCGGGAGTGGTCACGTTTGATTGGTGGGGCCGGCGGAACATCTACGGCGTCGATTTCAAAGCGGGCATCAACACCGCCACCGCTAGACACTTCATCGACTTCGCCTCCGAGTTTGGATTCGAGTACTTCCTCTTTGACGACGGCTGGTCCGACGGGGCCGACCTGTTCAAGATTCACCCGGATCTGGACATGGAGGCGGTCTGTGCCTATGCCAGGCAGAAGAACGTGGGCGTCATGCTGTGGGTGATCTGGGCGACGCTGGACCGCCAGTGCGAGCAGGCGCTCGATCAGTTTGCCAAGTGGGGAATCAGGGGTATCAAAATCGACTTTATGAATCGCGACGATCAGAAGATGGTCAATTTCTACCACCGAATCGCGAAGGAAGCCGCCAAACGGCACATGGTCGTCGACTTCCACGGCGCGTACAAGCCGGCCGGACTGCGTCGGGCCTATCCCAACGTCCTGACGCGTGAGGGACTGATCGAGGTCGAGCAGAACGGCTGGAGCGATCGCGCCAACCCGGAGCATCACGCGCTGCTGCCGTTCCTTCGCATGGTCGCCGGACCGATGGACTACATCCCGGGCACGATGAACAACGCCCAGAAGCACGAGTTCCGACCGGTGGGTGACCGGCCGATGGGCCTGGGCACCCGCGCCCACGACATCGCGCTGTTCGTGATTTTGGAGAGCCCGATGCAGATGCTTCCCGATGCGCCCTCGGACTACTACCGCGAGCGCGAGTGCACCGAGTTCATCGCGCAGGTTCCTGTCGAGTGGGACGAGACGCGCGTGCTGGAGGCCAAAGTGGGCGACTACGTCGTGCTGGCCCGCCGGAGGGGGGAGTTGTGGTTTGTCGGCGCGATCACGGACTGGGAGCCTCGGCAGCTCGAGCTGCGATTCGATTTTCTTGATGCGGGTCCATATGAAATGGAGTCCCTCCGCGACGGCGTCAATGCCGCCACTCGCGCGATTGACTACAGGAAGGAGACACGGACCGTCCCGACGGACCGAATGATGAAGGTCGATCTCGCCCCTGGTGGCGGCTGGGTCGCTCGAATCTATAGGCCCGCGCGTTGAGACATCATGGGGAGTACTGCGGATGACACGATTGCCGAGATGGATGGTTGGCGTGGTGTGGTTGGTCTGGCTGGTCAGTCCGGCGGGCGTCGGCGCCGCGAATGCGCAGACGATCTGCGTCGTTGCGGACATTGCCTACAAGAGCGGCGAGGGGTTGACGGCTTATGAGGTGGAGCGGTGCAAGCTCGATCTGTACCTGCCCGATGGTGTAAAGGGCTTCCCGACGCTGCTATGGTTTCATGGCGGCGGCATCACGGAGGGCAGCAAGTCCGATCCGATGACGGTCGGGATCGCGAGATGGTTCGCCGGACAGGGGGTGGCGGTGGCGCTGCCCAACTATCGCCTTTCGCCCGGCGCGATGTTCCCAGCCTATCTGGACGATGCAGCCGCCGGTCTGGCCTGGTTGCATCGGAACGTTGGGGCGCACGGCGGCGATGCGAAGCGGATCTACGTCTGCGGCCATTCGGCCGGCGGCTACCTGACCGCCATGATCGGCCTGGACGGGCGGTATCTCGGTCGGTACGGCCTTGGCCCGGATGTCATCGCGGGTCTGATCCCCGTCAGCGGGCAGATGGTCACGCATTCGACCGTCCGCACGGAACGTGGCATCGAGCGTACGCGTCAGATCGTCGACGAGGCGGCGCCGCTGTATCACGTCCGCGCTGATGCGCCGCCTGCGGTCTGTCTCTGCGGCAGCGAGGACCTGCCGGCGCGGGCCGAGGAGAATCGGCTGTTTGTCGCGGCGATGAAAGCGGCCGGCCACGAGCGGACTGAATACCTCGAAGTCGAAGGCCGTGACCACGGGACCATCGTCAGCCGGATTTCAGAGCCGGACGACGTCGTTGCTCGTGCGATCCTGGCTTCTGTCAAGACCGGACGGTCGTCACGAGTCTATTACGTCGACGACGTGCATGGAGATGACGATCGGGACGGTCGAAGCCGAATGGCCGCCTGGCGATCCCTGGAGAAGGTCAATCAGGCGTCGCTGAAGCCAGGCGACACGGTTCTCTTCAGACGCGGTGGGCACTGGCGGGGCCAGCTTGTTCCCCAGCGCGGCGCGCCCGGCCTTCCCATTACGTACGGCGCGTTTGGCATGGGCGACAAGCCTTCACTGCTCGGCTCGGTGGCTATGGATGCGGCTGCGGACTGGAGCCTCGTTGAAGACGGCATCTGGAGCACGAATGATTCTCACGGCCCTCTGGCAGTCGATGTTGGCAACATCATCTTCGACCACGGTGCGGCGGTCGGGGTCAAGAAGTGGAGCTTGGCGGCACTTCAAAGGCCAGGGGATTACTTCTATGACTCCAATGGAAAGCGCGTGCTGCTCCGCTCGGACGGCAATCCGGCGAGTCTTCATCGCAGCATCGAATTGGCCCTCCGCAAGCATATCATCGACCAGAGCGGCAAGCAGTACGTCACCTATGAAGATCTCGCCCTGCGGTACGGAGCAGCCCACGGCATCGGCGGGTCGGGCGTCCGTCACATCATCGTGCGTCGCTGCGACCTGTCCTACATCGGCGGCGGACACCAGCACACCACCGCCGACGGCCGGCCGGTGCGGTACGGAAACGGGATCGAGTTCTGGTCCAGCGCCGGCGACTGTCTGGTGGAGGACTGCCGCCTGTGGGAGATCTACGACGCCGCTCTGACCAACCAGGGCAGTGGCACCAACGTCCAGGAGAACATCACCTATCGCCGCAACGTGATCTGGAACTGCGAGTATTCGTTCGAGTACTGGAATCGGGACGAGTCCAGCCGCACGAAAAACATCCGCTTCGAGCACAATACCTGCGTCGATGCCGGCTATGGCTGGGGGCACACCCAGCGGCCCGACCGCAACGGACGGCACCTGATGTTCTACGACAACACAGCCGTAACGTCCGACTTTGTCGTCCGCTGCAACATCTTCTGCAATGCCACCGACAGTTGCCTGCGTCTGGCCGGCCGCGATTGGACCGCGGCGCTGACCATGGATGCGAACTGCTGGTTTCAGCCGGAGGGCTTGCCGCTGCTGCTGTGGGGACGGACCTCCGTTGGAGCCGCCGAATTCGCCGACCACCAGCGGGCGCGGGGGTCTTCGACGCATGCCCTGGTTGTGGAACCGGAGTTCGTCGATGCCGCCGGCAGGGACTACCGTCTGGTGCCGGACAGCCCTGCACGCCGGCTCCAGGACAATGGAATCCCGGTAGGGGCGCTACCTTAGAGGATTGCCTGAAGGCCCTTCGTCCTCCGTCGCGGGCAGAGATGATCCTTTGTCCGCATTCTGGGCTACCGAGGCAGAGAGAAGGTGCTCGAATTTCTCGGCTTCGTCGTCGTACCAGACCGTGATGCGGTAGAAGTCGTCCGAGATGCCCTTGGCCTCGGAAATGGAGACGATGCGGAAGCACTTGAGCTGGCTGTTGCAGTATTTGACGACCTTCTTCTTCAGCTCGTCGGCGTCTCCGGAGAACGCCGGTCGGGTGAACTCCTTGAACTGGATCGCCATAGTCGCTCCTTATGTCGAGTTATTCAGCCGGGACGCAGCGGCCTGATTCCGTTTCCGTATTGTTGCCTGGATTCGGCGCAGGTTCAAGGGCAAAGGGTGGCAGGTCGAGGGGAGGTGGCACCCGGCGCTGGGAGGCTCGACGAGGGGCTGGCTCGGGGGCCGTCGTGCCCAAAAACAGGCGACCGGCACGATCTGCGGTCGTCCGCAACGCGTGCCGGTCTCCTTGCGCCTGTGTGCCCCGCGCAGCCGCTTGGGTGTACATCCTTTCTCCGTCCGTGCCAAAGGCGTTCGCTGACAGGGTGATGTGGATGCGATTTCGCGATTTTTTCAGAAAAGGCGACGAGTTCCGGCACTGCTCGATGGCGCCAACGCCCTAATCGACTTCTTCGTAGGAGTAGAGAATCGCGTCGAGCCGATCATAGAGGGCATCCAGTCCATATGTCAGGCTCGCATCGTGGCTGTGATTTGCCGCCGCCACGATACATCCAAGGAGGTCCTCCAGCTCCCCCAGGGTCACGTCGATCTCACCCTTGCCGCCGGCCAGGACGGCCTGTGTGAACGGGTGGTCGCTGGCAAGAGCATGCTCGACGATGAGTCGGTGCTGGCCTCTGAGCAGCGGAACGGGGATTCTCTGACCGCGTCTGATCTTCTCCGACATCCTTGTCCTTTCACGCAGGCCAACCGATAGCAGACCGGCCAGCCGCACAAGTGCTTTGCGGATGCGCCCACCCGCTCCACCCCTGCATATCATCGCCCATGTCCGCGAGACAAGCAAGATAAAAGGGGCGAGGGCGGGTTGGATGCCTGCGGTTGAATCAGTCTCGCACAGCGAAACAGGGGGTCGATACGCACCTCGCTGCAGGGCGCACAGACCCCCCGGTGCTTCCTTCCCTCCCACGGCCGCATGCCTCGACGTGTTCCTTTCACTCGCATATCAAGCGTCTGCCGATAACGCTTGTGGATGCATTTCCGGAAAAAAGTGAAAAAAAAGTTGCTGACGTGCGTGATATCCGCTGTGGCGGCCGAGGAGGCGTCGACTGTGCGGACGGATGATACTACCGTAAAACCTTTATAGAAAAGGTGTTACGGTTCTTCGTGCGTGTTATGGCCGGTCATTCGTTTCCCCGGAGCCAGTTTTCGTTGAATCTGGCATATTTGATGGTTTTGGCAGCGTCCTGTTGTCGGTCGTTGCGATGGTAGCTGTAGACCACGTGAAGGGCCCCGCCTCGCCCCTGGATGATCGACGGGTAGTGGCTCCGGGTCGCAGCCGGTCCCCGCAGGTCCCGCTCCAGATGCCGAGTGTGGGTCCAAGTCCGGCCCTGGTCGCTCGACAGCGAGACGGCGAGGCTGTGCCGGCCGTCCTCGGTGTCGTTGTAGGCCAGAACCCAGTGTCCGTTGGCCAGAGTGACGACATCGGCGCCCGAACCAGGATTGGGCAGCTCGCTGTCGCGGACGGAGCTCCACGTCGCTCCCGCATCGGCCGAGCGGCTGACATGCAGGCGGGCCGGCGGAGGGCCGTTGTCCCGCATGTACGCGACCAGCGTCCCGTCGGGCTGCGTCGCGATGCTGGGCTGGATGTTTCCCCCGCCGACGAGGGGCTCGCTGAACGTCCAGGTTCGCCCGCCGTCGTCCGTCAGGGCCATCAGGGAGAAGCTGAATCCGTCGGAATACAGGGGAACGACGATTCGACCGGCAGCGAGAACAACCGCCTTGTTCTTCGTCTGCCAGCCCATTCTGCGGAAGTACGGATATCCGAGCGGCTGGTCAACTCCCCGGCCGGCGTCGTCGACGAGGATCCCCTTTCGCACCATGTCCTGGCCTCGCGCCTTGGCCCGCAGATTATCGCTCCAGGCTTTGATTCGGGCGGCTGTCGTCAGTGCCTCGGCGGAGGTCGGGTCCATGGTCCGACCGGTGACGTACTCCGCATACTCCTTGACCTGCCGCTCGACGGACCGCACGAAGCGATCGTTGGGCTGAATGCCCCGTTCGGCCTTGTCGCCCGGTTTGACGTGCAATACGTCCTGCCATGCCCATTGGGGCGGGCCCTCGCCACGCGTCCAATCCTCGCTGATGCGGTACTTCAGCAGGGACGTTTCCCACTGGTTGGCGATGACGGTGTACCACATCAACCAGAGGCGGTTCTGACCATCCATGAACAGGATGGGGTTGATGTCGGGAAACCCAGGCGTGTCGGCCATGACGAATGGCTCGCTCCACTGGGTCTCGCCAGGTCTTAGCCGTGAGCCCATGATGGCGACGTCGTCGGCCCACCGTTCGCCAGAGCCCTGGAACCACGCGGCCAGCAGATCGCCGTTGGGAAGCTCGACGATCGTCGAACCGTGCACGTGCTGGGCGACATAGGGAAAGATCTCCATCGCCGCCAGTGTGTCCTCGGCGCCCGTGCAGGGCAAAGCGGCCAGTAGACATAGTATTGTGGCCAAGGCTCGATGGGGCGTGTTCATCGTTGTCTCCTCTGCAAAAGCCTGCGCCGTTCTACAGAGTCACGATCTCTTCGAGCGTGATCTGGAAGAGCACATCCTGTCCGGCCAGCGGGTGGTTGATGTCCACGACGCGCGCCATGCGATTCTCCTGTTTGCCGAGCACCACAGCATTCGTAGAAACCGTATCACAAACGGTCGAAGACCACAATCGCCCGTCGCACGCGTCAGCGGATCATTCTAAAGGAACCTGGTCCATATGCCGATAGGAGCTATCATGGCGACTGAACTACTGACGCATGGCGAAGCGGAACCATTGGTACAGAGTCCGGACGACTGCTCGACCCCGCACGTGCCGGACATGAAGAAATGCCCGTTCTGTGCCGAATACATCCAGCGGGAGGCGATCAAGTGCCGGCATTGTGGCGAGTTCCTCGACGGTTCAGGCCGGCCAATGCCTGTGCTGAAAACCGGCAAGTGGTATCACGCCACGAGCAGCGTAGTCCTCGCGTTGTTGTTCGTCGGTCCGCTGGCCCTTCCGCTGGTCTGGTGGCATCCGCGATACAAGCCCATGACCAAGATCGGGATCACCGCACTGGTGCTGGCGGTGACGGTCCTGAGCAT
Source organism: uncultured Pirellulales bacterium (assembly GCA_964575615.1). Taxonomy (GTDB): domain Bacteria; phylum Planctomycetota; class Phycisphaerae; order Sedimentisphaerales; family Anaerobacaceae; genus Anaerobaca. Next base: position 18,730 of record CAZNSM010000021.1, read on the forward strand.
GTACCTGATGGCGGCGGCGTACCGGGGCCTGCTCGATCAGATCCACCTCATAGGACTCTGACGGTCTCTCACGGGGCCTCGATGCGAATCGTGTGGCGGACCGGTACGAAGGCGGCCTTGACGGCTTTCGCCAGCGGCGCGCGGGTCTTCTCCGTCAGTGCGACGGTCATATCCATGTCGGCTGCGCCTTCCGGGCCGTGGAAGAGCATCTTGACTTGCCGGGTTTCATAGGCTTGTTTGGCGGCTACCGCTTCATCGACGCGATGGAAGGCGTTGCTGAAGGGATTGACCTGGAAATCCGCGGCGAGATTGACGCCGGCTCTTAGCTGGGCGGCGGTGTAAGTCTTTGTCTCGTCGCCCCACGTGATGCGGCAGCCCCCGGCCGGGGCGTTCTTCACAACCAGCATGAGCCGATTGAGATGCTCGTTGAACGGGACCAGCGTCATCCCGGATCGGATGCTCGAATCGTCGTCGGCCGGACCGCTCGCACAGAAGGGATACCGGCTGCTCTCCACCTCCACATGATCGGACTCGGCAGAGACGATGCGATGCCCCTGCGATGCGGCGGCCTGGCCATTGGCCATGTCCATCGTGATGGTCCCGATTTGGCCGTCAAGCCCCATCGCCCGAAGGAAGGCATGGGCCATCACGAGATGCCCCGCCCAGCCTGGATGCACGCCGTCCTTGCCCGAGATCATGTAGTCGTCGCCGTACCGGCGTTTGGCCTCGAATCCCTGGACCAGCATCGGCAGGAACACGTCGGCGAATCCCACCTGTTCCTGCTCGGCCAGCCGCACGTCGATGTTGCGGAACTCCGAGAGGCTGAGGTTCAGGTCGTCGACCGTGCCCTGGGCCCGCTGGACCCACGACGGCATCTTGCCGACCGTGCCGGCCGAGCCCTGGATTACCCGCGCCCCGTGCTCCTTGAACGAGCGAATGATCGCCAGCGACGCATCGCGATAGACCTGCCCATATTCTTCTTTGTAAGGTTGATAGTTGTGGTCGTTCATTGCGTAGCACGTCGTCGCGATCGTCGGCTCGAAGCGGAGCACGTCGTTGACCAGCCGTGCCAGGAAGCCGGGGGCCTTCTCGCCGCTCCAGCCGAACTGGCGGACCGTGACGTCGAGCTGCGGAACGCAGACCGTCAGATAGGTCTCCATGATCCGCGAATACATCTTCTGTTCAGTGATCGAGTCGCCGCAAATCGCCAGCCGATCGCCCCGCTGCAGCACCAGTCCCTCGACGGGCGGCGCCTTGAGCAGCTTGTAGGCGGCGAAATAGGGATCGGAAGGCAGCGGCTCGTATTCCTGCGCCAGCAGCGGAGAAACCGAGATCACGACGAGCGCCAGCAGTGACATCATGAGCTTTTTCATGTCCGTCACTGTAGTCTGTCACGGCCGTGTGGGCAACTGAAAAACGCCGAAATCCGGCAGGAAATCCATGTGGTCAGGCGCGACTACCCTTCGCTTTGTCTGCCGAGAAAAAAGAGCGATCGAACGGCAGGAAGGGCCAATCGGACCCTGGTCACGGGGCAATCGCCTTCGATCTCGTGCGTGTATTGGGCGGGCTGGACATTTCCTGTATGGGGGTCCCAGGCTTCGAGTTCCAGCCGGCCGCGCAGGAGGACGTGCGTGTCCAGGGCCGTCGGATCGATGTTGGCGAACAGGTAGATGTGCACGCTGTCCTTGACCTTGTGGATGTAGCGGGGCGGATGTGCGCCTTCGCATTCCACGTCGTAGACGGCCAATGCGTTGTCCAGCCGCTCTCGCAGAGCCGCGGCATCCGGCCTCTTCGCAAACAGGGTCGCGATTGCACCGGCGACGTCGGCGTCGTGGCCGAACTCGGCCGACTTGGACGGCAGCTCGCCTGTGGCGATGACCTTGCCGCCGGCGTCATGGAAGGCCTTGATCTTCCGAAGATTGCTCCAGCGGATAGTCTTGTGGCCGGGAAGCACGAGCACCTTGAACCGCTCTGAGTGAACCTCGTTTTTCAGGAGCAGTTCGTTGTCTTCGATCGTGCATCGCTCGTCGAGGACATCAGGATGGAGGAATGTGTAGTCGCGGCCGGCGGCGATCAGCGTCTCGCCCACATCGAGATAGTCGGCCTCGGGCGCCGCGACGCCGCCCTGGTAATAGCCGAGTGGGCCGTCGAGGTGGTGGCTGCCCTGAAGGGTGGCGATGGGGTAGAGGACCGCGATATCGGCGACGTGGCGGGCGTCGTTTTGCAGCATGACATTGAGTCGGGCGAGGCAGGTGTTGAATTCGGGCAATCCCTCGGCGTAGATGGGGCTGCGATACGACAGTTCCGGCTTGAATGTGACGTGTGCGTCGTCGTACCAGACCGCGTGCGGGATCAGCAGGTTGATCCCTTTCGTGTATTGCTCCAGCGCGATGGTGTACATCTCGTTCCAGCTCAGGTCGCCCATCGCCCCGTACGTTTCGGACATGACGAGCGTCTTGTCCCAGTTGTACGCGGCCGAACTGATCACCTTATACACGCGTTCGGCGGGGCGGTTGCCACCGATCTTGTCGACGCCCGGAATGGCCTGGTGCTGGAAGCACTTCATCAGGTCGCCTGCGACGCTGACGGGGTTGGCGATCTCCTCCTGATCCTGATGCCCTGTCGCTTCGATGCCGTGTGCGTCGCACCAGTCCTGGATTCGCTTGGGGAAGCCCTGGGCGTAAAGCTCCGTGCGGAAGCCGAACAGGTAGTTGCGCGCCGCCTGGGTGTCGGGTCCGATGTCGTACCACAGGGCGGGGTAGTAGGGCCTCGGGTCAAAGCCGTGGCGCTTTTCGAATCTCTCGTTAAACCGATCCGTCCAGGTCCGGCCCTCGCCTCGATAGAGCGTGGGCTCATCGTAGAACGTCGAATCGATGGTTGTGCCGAAGTGATCTTCGAAGCGGTCGTAGTAGGCTTGGTGCGTCATCTCGATGAACCTGTCGGCCGCCTCAGGATCGAGATAGTCACAGCAAGGATAGCCATCCGTCACGCAGACGAAGATCATGATCTTCCACGTGCCTTGCGGGACGTCCCATCGGAGCGAGCGACTGTCCGCCGCGCCTGTCAGATGTATCCGTTCGAGCGTAGCCGTGTTCATCGCCACGATGCTCATGAGCGTTCCCGACGGGATGGTGGCTTCGTACGCGCTCGGTCCGGCAACGGTCTGCTCGTGCTTGTCCAGTCGTTTGAGCGTCAGGTCGGGGTATTTCTGCTGGAAGAGGCTTGTCTCACGCGAATTGGGCGCCCCGGCCGAGCCGCTGGGGAAGCCGTACTCGTCGTAGAGCGACATGATCATGCCCAACCGGCGGGCCTGCTCCAGCGCTGCGCCGTAGAGCGCGAAATATTCCTCGCTCAGGTAGTCGGGGCGGAAGTCCTTTCCGAATGGCAGAATGCCGAACCCGCCGTGCTTGCTGAGTTCCTTCGATTTCCGCATCTGTTCGAGAACGCCGGGGGCAGTGACCTCGGTGTCGTTCCAGAACCACAGCGGTCGCGGCCAATACTGCACTGGCGGATCGCGGAAGTCGCTTCGCATCTGCGCCGTCGAACTGCCGGCAGAGACAACGCAGCAGGAGCAGAGCACCAGCCACGCACAGAACGATTCGGTCTTCGGCAGTCGCATTTTGCCTCCACGCTCACCAATGCAAGTCGAACGTGTAGACCTGCCGGCTGCCGGTACAGGTGGAGTTGAAGGCGATCATGTCGCCCCGGGGGCTCCAGCGCGGGTGCAGGTCGCATCGCCAACCTTCTTTGAACCGGGGCGGCTCGACGAATCGTCCCAGCGGCAGCACCGCCTGCGTCTTCATATCCATCAGATGGAGCTTCTGCTCGTGGAGCGGGCCGGCCGGGTAGGTGTCAGTGACCATCCAGCGCCCGTCGGGCGAGAACGTGCCGTGGCCGTCGTAGTCGAGCAGACCGTTGCCGAGCCGCTGATAGTCGCTCTGTCCAACGGTAAAGAGGATATGGCAATAGACCTTCGCATCGTAGGCAGCGGTGATCATGAGCCTGTCGCCGTCGAGCCAGTCGAAATGCGATCCGCCCCAGCCGTCGGGGAAGCACCGCCGCAGGTTCGAACCGTCCCGGTTGACGGTTAACGAGGTGGTGTTGCGGTTCGGTGTGGCCCTGGCCAGCCAGAATATCTTGCTGCCGTCCCGGCTGAACAGCGTGTGATTGAAATACTCGATCCCGTCGGCCGGCACCTCGGGCACCAGCGAGCGGACCTGGGCGATGGAAACCAGAAGCCTGGCCTTGCCGGTTTCGAGATCGACAACGAACAGACCGTCGTCCTCAGGGAACTGGACAGTCCGGCGGGCGTCCTGCCCGTCGCCGCCGTAACCATAATCGGGCCTCGTGATGCGCAGCCGGGCGAAGTTGATGCTGATCGCTTCCTTGCCGTCGGGCGAGACGGCGCTGACGGGATGGGCGATCACTTTCAGTTCGCGTTTCGTGTGGACGTCCATTACGACTGACACGAATCGCCCGTCGCGGAGGTCATTGTAGATGATCTGTGAATCCGGCGCTGTGCCCAGCCAGTGGGCCATGCATCCCTGCTGAAAATTCCACGCCCGCGTCCGGGCCAGCGGGACGAATTCCTTCGTCCGCACGTCGATCAGCCCAAGCGTTGCGATATCGTTTTCCGTGGGAATCCGGTCCCTGACATCGGTCTGGAGCACCGTCACATATCGCTGGGAGAGGTCCCACGAGTTGATCCCGTAGTAGCTGGCGAGCAGATGCTCCTTCGGCCCGTTCGTCAGCGCCCGGCAGGGCGACACGTCGGGGAATT
>CAZNSM010000021.1:23609-29604 GCA_964575615.1 uncultured Pirellulales bacterium
TGAGCCGAGCCAGCGCAGCAGCTCCTCTTTGTCGGCGTGGGCGCTCATGCCGTGGATCTGCACGACCCTTGCGTTGATCTGGCGGGTCTCGCCGAGGATTCGGACCTCTTTCTCTCCATCGACGATTCGCCGGCCCAGGGTTCCGATGGCCTGATAGCCCACGAACATGATCGTGCTTTCCGGCCGCTCGATGTTGTTGACAAGGTGGTGCTTGATCCGTCCGCCCGTACACATGCCTGACCCGGCGATGATGATAGCCGTGCCGCGGATGTGGTTGATGGCCTTTGATTCCGCGGCCGTCTGGGTGATGTGCAGGCCCTCAAACGTGAAGGGGGATCGTCCATTGTCCACGTGTTCGGTCATCTCCTCGTCGAACAGCTCGCTGTGGCGCTTGAACACCTTGGTGATCGCACCGGCCATCGGACTGTCGAGGAAGACCATCAGGTGGGGGATCGCATCCTCTGCCAGCAGCTCGTTGATATAGTAAAGCAGGTCCTGCGACCGCTCCAGTGCGAAACTGGGCACCACGATGTTGCCGCCGGCCGCTTTGGTGGCATTGATGACCTCGGCGATGTCCGTCTTGATGTCTCCGTGCTCGCGATGGACGCGATTGCCGTAGGTGGATTCCACGAGAATGTAATCGGCCTCGTCCACCTCTGCCGGATCGCGCACGATGGGCTGATTCGGGCGGCCCACGTCGCCGCTGAACAGCACGCTGCGGGTTTCGCCATTCTTCTGGATGCACACGTGGATGATCGCCGAGCCGAAAACGTGGCCGGCTTCGCAGAACGTCGCGGTGATGCCGTCGCCGATCTCTACGGGGGTTTTGTACCGCACCTTCTTGAACAGGGGCCCGGTCGCCTCGGCGTCGGCGGTTGTATAGAGCGGGACGACGGGATACGGCCCTTTGCGTCCCTCCCGCTCGTGTCGTTTGCGCTTGTATTCGGCGTCTTCTTCCTGGAGCCGGGCGGAGTCCAGCATGATGATGCGGGCGATCTCGGCGGTCGCGGCGGTGCAGTACACCGGCCCGGCGAATCCCTCCTTGACCAGTTTGGGCAGCAGGCCGCAATGGTCCAGGTGGGCGTGGGTCAGGAGCACCGCGTCGATACTGGAGGCGGGGAAGTCGAATGGTTCCCAGTTGCGCTCTTTGAACTGCCGTTCCTGATACAGGCCGCAATCGACCAGCAGCCGCGTTCCGTTGACTTCGAGCATGTGGCGTGACCCGGTGACGTTCTGCGCCGCCCCCAGGAAGCGTAGCTTGATCTGCATGGGCTGTATCCCCTGTACGACAGTCACGACAAAAAATACATGATATCGCCGATCCAGGCATTCGTCAAGGGACTTCCCGGCGTGATTGTGACTGGCTACGCGGCAGACAGACGACGCGTCCCCGGTGCGGCTGCTACACGGCAACGGACTCGTCCGCCGGACGCCGGCGGTTCTTCCCGTCGGCAGTTGCCACGAGACAGGCTGCCGGCGGCCGTGCAACGCCCCGCGAGGCGCAACGGGACCTCATGTGGTTCAGGACGTTCATGAAGTTGATGTACGAGTCGTAGGGTGTATCGTACGGGTTGAAGTACTTGTGGACGTCGCCGTCGGCGAAGTACTTCGTGCACATGTAGTAGAAGTGATCCGAGGTCTGGAGCCTGCGCCAATCGCGCAGCAGGTCCGGATCGCCGCTGTCTCTGACAGCCTGCTCCATCCGGTAGAGTTCCGCGATGGCGTTCTGCTGCATGGCGTTGCCCAGCCAGGCGGACAGATCGCGCTCCGTGTCGGCCCAACTGACCAGGTGGGGCACGTCGACGACATCGACGGCCTCATAGGCATCGGCCACTTCGCTGGGCGTCTTGAAGTCGTTGTCGGGGTGCTTGAGGATTTCCGCCGGCAGTTCCCGGAGGAAGTCGAAGATGCCGGTATCCTCCCACTGGTGCTCGCCGAAGGTCTCATAGTCCACGAACAGATTGACAACGTATCCGTTGCCGTTGACCGCGTTGACCCACTGGCCGAACTTTCCGACGCTGAGCGGCCACTCGCTCCAGTACCGGTTGGAGAATCGGAAGGCGACGTCGTCGCTGAGACGGTAGTTCTTCAGGAGCAGCTTGAGCCCCGGTGCGCTCGGGGGCCTGTAGACATAGTTGGGGCTGCGATAGCCCAGGATGTGGTCGGCTCCTTCGGCGAGGATCGCCTTGAAGCCGCCGATCCGGGCGACCGCCTCGGCCACCTGGTTGTTGTAGATCAGCTCCGTGTTGCGGAAGACCTGCGGCGTCTGGCCGAACAGGTCGCGGATCAGTTGCCGGTGCGCAACGACCTGGCGAACGAACTCATCCGGGGAGAACAGGAAGCTCAGGCTGTGGTAGTATGTCTCCGAAAGGAACTCGACGCAGCCGGTGGCCGCCAAGTACTGGAAACTGGCCAGGACCTCCGGGGCGTACTCGGCGAACTGCTCCAGCACGGTTCCCGTGATGCTGAAAGAGACCTTGAACTGCCGGCCGTGCCGTTCGATGAGTTCCCGAAGGACCCGATTGGTCGGCAGGTAGCATTTCTGCGCGACCTTGCGACAGATCTCCGCGTTCTTGAAACCGTCGAAGTAGTCGCCGGCGGTGTCGAAGATCGTGTAATGTCGTAACCGATACGGTTGGTGGACCTGAAAGTAGAAACACACCGAGGCCATAGAGATCTCCCCCAGCCGTTCGCCTATGCGACGCCCAGCGTCTCGTGGTAGATTTCGTTCATCCGAGCGGCTGAATCCTCCCAACGGAATTTCAGCGCCTCCCGGTGCCCCTCGGTGCGCAGCATCTGTTGCAGAGGAGGATGCCTCAACACGGCGATCATCTTGTTGGCCATTTCCTGGACATCCCAGAAGTCCACCTTCAAAGCGTTGCGAAAGGCCTCGGCGATGCCGCTTTGCTTGCTCAACAGGACCGGCACGTCGTGCTGGAGCGCCTCCAGAGGGGCGATGCCGAACGGCTCCGAAACGGAGGGCATGACGTAGAGGTCGGCCATTTGATAGACCTTGCGGACGTCATCTCCGCGCAGGAACCGGGTGAACAGGACGCGGTTGCCGATCCCCAGTTGGGCGGCCAGTTCGATACTGCGGTAGAGCATGTCGCCGTCGCCGGCCATGATGAACTTGACGTTGTCGAGCTTCTCCAGGACTCTCCTGGCGGCGTGCAGGAAGTACTCCGGTCCTTTCTGCATGGTGATCCGCCCGAGGAACAGAACGATCTTGTCCGTCTTGGCCGGCCAGGTCTGGCGCGAGGAAGACCAGGAACCGTTGTGGTGTTCGACCCCGTTGTAGACGACCTCGACTTTCTCGGCCGGGACGCCATAGCGGCTGATGATGATGTTCCGCGTGTAGTTGCTGACCGCGATGACGCGGGCGGCCGCGTGCATGGCATGGCGCTCGATGTCGTAGACGTACTGGTTGACGTGCTCGCCGCTGCGATCGAACTCCGTCGAGTGGACCTGGATCACGAGGGGTTTGCCGCTCTGCCGGGCCAAAGCCACGCCGGCCGGAAACGTCATCCAGTCGTGCGCGTGGATCAGATCGAACTGCTCCGTCAATCCCAGGGCCAGGACCTTTCGGGTATAACGAGCCACCTCCGCATAGATGTCCGGACCATAATTGCCCTGACCGCCCGATTCGATGTCATCGTCGGAAAGGCCGGACCCATCCGTCTCTTCGCCCAGCGCGGTCCCCGACGCAAGCTGGGCCGCAGAAGGGTACGGTCTCAAAACGGCCGGGACCGGGCGAAACTGTACGTTTTGAAACGCGAATCCGGTGGCGCCCTCCCCGTAGAATCCCGGGATCAGGCCGCCGGACACACGCATCGGCTTGGCCTTCGGGAGCACGAAGATGACGGGCATGCCCAGGCGATCCATCGCGCGGGTCAGACCCAGACATGCTGTGCCTAAGCCGCCGCTGATGAACGGCGGGAACTCCCAGCCAAGCATGAGTGTTCTTATCTTCATTGTCCGTTCCTTCCTGGGTAAGACCAGTAACCGAAGAGAGGCCTGTCCCCGGCGCTCTCTCACTCTGCTCGCTCGGGTTCTTTCGCGACGGGAATGTACATTCTCTGACGTCGCAGAAATTGACAAGATTGAAACTATCACCTATACGTGCAAGGTCAAGAGCAATGTTCGCTAATTTGTCACGCGGTGGGGAATTTCTCCGGCCGGCAGATGAGGCGCGCCGCCGGATGGCCGCGCGCACGCGAGCCGTTCGGCGTGTCACACCACAGAGGCGATGGTGCTGTCGGACATCGAGTTCTCGCTTGTCGTGTGAAGCCCCGCGCGCGACAGCCTGTCGAAAAACGCAAAGCTGGGCAGCAGATGCTCGACGGGCAGGGAAAGGGAAATCGCATCTGAGGATGTGACACAATGCCGCAACCTGGACCGGCAGCAGAAGGGCCTGCCCGCGCAGCCCACAGTGGTTTGTCGTCGGCCGGCGCCGAATTGGCCGAAACCTCCGAATTGCCGCAGACTGTGGCAATCCGGGAAGACCAGGGTGTTTGTCGAGCTTTTCGGCAAAGCAGTGGACAGCGGGTCAAGCAGGCGCTGTCGGTGCAAGCGTGACAGATCGTCGTGTCCGAAAGAGCGCGCCCGGGTAGACCGCGAGCGATGTCTTTGCCGCCGGACAAAGGTTGCGCTTGTCCCCGGACAAACGAACCTTATAATCGCACCAAGACGGTGAACAAACGAGAACAGCGAACCGGATAAACTATGAGTCTGGAGGATCGCGCAATGTTTGAGACACTGGACAAGGTGATGTTGGCCGGCCTGGGAGCGGTATCCATGACGCGCGAACGCGCCGAACAGATGTTCGACGAGTACGTCAGCAAGGGAAGGGCCGAGCGGGAAAACCGCAGCGGATTTGTGAAGGAAGTGATGGACAGCGCCGAGCGGACGCGCAGTGAACTGGAGAAGATGATCTCCAAGCAGGTGCAGGAAACGGTCACGGCGCTGCATCTGGCCACGCAGGATGACGTCCGGCGCATCGAGCAGAAGCTCGACCAGTTGCTGTCCAAGGGGTAGTCGCCTTGACCGTGTGGCGGCCTCGTTTCAGAAGTCGGCTGCAGCGGCTGCGCCGGTACCGGCACATCATGGCCGTGCTGATGAAGTATGGCCTGGAAGAGGTCGCCGAGGCGCTGCGCGCCCGGCTGCTCGTGCGTCTGGGCGAACAGGCGGCGCCGCTGCGCGTCAAACGGGCGGCCGTCGGGCAGAGCCGCCCGCAACGGGTTCGACTGGCCCTGGAAGAGCTGGGCCCCACGTTCATCAAATTCGGGCAGTTGCTGAGCACGCGTCCGGACATCGTGCCGGCGGAGTATGTGCGCGAATTCGAGCGGTTGCAGGACCAGGTCAAGCCGGAGCCGTTCAAGCGGATCCGCGCCGAGATCGAATACCAGCTCGACGGCAAGCTCGAAGACGTCTTCGCCGGCTTCGACACCGAGCCGCTCGCGGCCGGCAGTATCGCCCAGGTCCATCGCGCCACGACGAAAGAGGGCGATTCGGTGGTCATCAAGGTCCGCCGGCCCGGCATCGTCGAAATCATCCATGCCGAATGCGATATTCTCGAAGAGCTTACCGCAATTCTCAAAGTTACCCTTTTTGAACACGAGACCGTCGATCCGCGGCAGATGGTCAAGGAGTTTGTCGAGGCCGTGGCCGCCGAGACGAACCTCGCCGACGAGCGGCGAAATCAACTGCGTTTCGCGGCCAATTTCCGGGACGACCCAACCGTCCATATCCCGAAGGTCTACGAGAAGTACTGCACCAACGGCGTGCTCACGATGGAGTACATCGACGGAATCAAACCCGCCGATCCGCAACTGCTGGCCGAGCGGGGGATTGACTGCCGGCTCGTGGCCCAGCGCGGCGCCGATTTTGTGCTCCGCCAGATCTTCGAACTGGGTTTCTTCCACACCGATCCTCATCCCGGCAATTTCTTTCTGCTGCCCGACAACGTGCTGGCCCCCATCGACTTCGGACAGGTCGC
>CAZNSM010000021.1:29704-45857 GCA_964575615.1 uncultured Pirellulales bacterium
GTTCGCTCGCCGGCGCAGTTCACGCTGATGCTCAAGACGTTGGCGACGGTGGAGTCTTTTGCCCGGTCGCTGGACCCGGATTTCAACATCATGGAGGCGATGAAGCCGTACGCTCACCGGGCGATGCTGCGCGACCTGGAGCCCAAGCGCCTCGTGCGGCAGATGCGCCAGGTGGTCCAGGATGCCGGCGACCTTGTCATGCGGCTGCCGGAAGACGTCAACGTGATCCTGAGCAAATTCCGCCAGGGGCGGTTCCAGGTCCGGGTCCACCACGAGCACCTGGAGAATCTGGCCAAGACTGTGGACAGAAGCTCGAATCGGATGAGCTTCGCCCTGATTACCGCCGCACTGCTCGTGGCCTCGAGCATGCTCGTGGCCCAGCAGGGCACGGTGCTGGGCCTGTTTCGCTTGCAGACGATGGGCATCGCCGGCTATGTCATCGCCGCCGTCATCGGCATCTGGTTACTGATTTCCATCTCTCGGAGCGGCCGCCTGTGACGGTTGCCGCCGACGGGCGGCGCCGGCTCCCGGGTTTTGTCCGGGCAGAGGCTGCCTGAGTTTCCCTGGTTGGAGTGGATCGAAGTGAAGCTGTCGCAGTTGCTGGGCACGGCATTTGAGTGCGAGTGTGGGAGAACGCACCGCCTTGCGGTGCGGAAATTCGTCTACGATAGCACAGGCGTGGAGCAGTTGCCCGAAATCGTGCGCGATTGCACAGACCCCGCGTCTTCGCTGCGCGTCGCCGTCGTGGCGGATGCCCGGACATGGGAGGTCTGCGGTCGGCGGGCTCTTGCGGCGCTCGAGCGGGCGCGATTCGATGCGGTCGAGGTGATTGTCGCCGACGGTGAGCAAGGTACGCCGACCTGTGACGATGCGACCTTTGGGGTCCTGCTGGCCCGGCTGCGGGATGCCGGGCCGGGGATGGTCGTCGGCGTCGGCAGTGGCGTGGTGAACGATCTGTGCAAGTGGACCTCGTTCGAGTTGGGAATCCCCTATGTCGTTGTCGCAACGGCGGCGTCGATGAACGGATACGCGGCGGCCAACGTCGCGCCCACGGTCGGCGGGGTCAAGATCCTGATCGAAGCCCGGCCGCCCGTGGCGGTGATCGCCGAGCCGGATGTCATCGCGGGCGCCCCACAGGAGATGATTGCCGCCGGGTTCGGCGACACAATCGCCAAATACCAGAGCAACAGCGACTGGCGGATGAATCACCTGCTGCTCGATGAGTACTACTGCGATTTCTGCGCCGGCATTGTGGGCGATCTGGAGCCACTCTACTTGGCGCGGCCGGAGGGTATCCGAGAGCGGGATGCGTCGGCCGTGGGAGGGCTCTTCGCGGCTTTGTTCTGGAGCGGTGTGGCCATGACGCTTGTGGGAACCAGCGCCCCGGCCAGCGGGGGCGAACACCTGCTCAGCCACACCCTGGATATGATTGCCGTGGCCCGAGGCCATCGCCATGATTTGCACGGCCGGCAGGTCGGCGTCGGCACGCTGCTTTCCGCAGCCCTCTACGAGCAGATTCTCGCGATGGAGACCCCTGTGCTGCGGGCGTTGCCGCCGGAGATCGACAAGCGTTTCTGGGGAACCGGCCCGGTGGTCGAGGCCGTCACCAGGCAATACGAGGCCAAGAAAGCCAGCCTGGATGCGGTTCGGCAGCATTTGACGCAGGCGGATGGCTGGGACCGGCTCAGGAGCCGTCTGGCCGGCCTGCCGCGTTCGCCGCAAACCATTCGCGACTGGCTCCAGCGTGCCGGAGGCGCTACATCGCCCCAGGCCATCGGGTGTTCGAGGGAACAGCTTCGAGAGGCGGCCCTGCACATGCATGAGATCCGCAAGCGATTCACCGTGGTCGACCTGGCGTGGATGGTGGGCGTGCTTCCGGACTCACTCGACGAGATCGTGCAGACCTGGCTGTCGAGATAATGGAGTCTACGCGCGCGGCGTCGCGCCGCTGTCACACGCCGCTCCGAGCGATTCCAGCGCAGCCGTTCGGTCGGCGGCAAATCGAAACAGGCCCTGTAACCCCACGCACTTGAACACCCTCATGATATTGAGGGGAACAGAGCAGAGAATGAGCTCTTTCTCGAAGGCGCCAAGCTGTCTCTCCAGCACCAGTAGTTGGGAGAGCATCCCGGACGTCAGAACCTGGGTCGCCGAAAAGTCGACGATGACGTGCCGGCTCGGCTTTGTGTCAGCCATGCCTGCGGCGATGTCCAGTTCGTTGCCGCAGCGGGATTCCCGAGACAGAACGATCAGGAGAATCTGCTCAGACACTTGCACCACAGCCATGGTGTGCTCCCTTCATCTGCGTCTACCGCCTCCGGTCTTTTCAGCACTACGTCGAGCCAGAGACTTCAGCGTTGCACGGCCTCCTGAATAAAGTATGCGACAACTTTCACAAAATCCAAATCCTGCGCAGCCACAGATTTTCTCGGCGATGGGTCGATAACCGCGCCTGAGGGTCCGTATACGGCGGGCAGAGGTTGTCAATCGGCGCCTGAACGGTTAGACTCTCCGCGCTGGTGACTTTCCTGTGGATCCAGTGGACGCAGAGGCGATGCTCAAGTTCATCACCGACAGACAAATTTACGAGCAAGTGATATGCACGGCCGTTATCGGAGCCAGGCGGCAGCTCTGGCTCGCTACCGCCGACCTGAAGGACTTGTACGTCGAGAAGAACGGGCGAATGGCGCCTTTTCTGGAGGTGCTTTCGGACCTGATCGCGCGGAACGTGGAGATTCGCCTGCTGCACGCCAAGGAGCCGGGACCCCGGTTTCGCAGGGATTTCGACCGCTATCCAAACCTGATCGGCGGGCTGGAACGAATGCTCTGCCCGAGGGTCCACCTCAAATGCGCCGTTGTCGACGGGCAGTTCGCCTACACAGGCAGTGCCAACCTTACCGGCGCCGGTCTCGGCGCCAAGAGTCCAAGACGACGGAATTTCGAATCGGGCATCGTAACCACGGACGCGGGCATCGTCGAACAGGTGATGGAGCAGTTCGACGGGATCTGGCGGGGGGATCATTGTGCGAAATGTGACAGGAAGGAGTTCTGTGACGAATACGTCGATATCTTGTCCGGCAGGACGAAGCCGATCTCCTGATACCGCCCGCACGGGTCTGAAGTGCTACGCTTACCTGGATATCGAAACCACGGGGCTGAGCTGGGACCACTGCGATCTAACCGTCGTCGGCGTGGCGAAGTTCAGAGGTACGCGATGTCGAGTCGGGCAGCTTGTCGGCGAGCGCATCGTCGCGCAAGGCGTGCTCTCCCTGCTGCAGGGGGCTGACGAAATCTACACCTACAACGGAAGCCGCTTCGACCTGCCGTTCATCAAACGCAAGCTGGGCCTGGACCTCAAGACCGGCTTGCGGCACACCGATCTGATGTACGCCTGCTGGCGTCAGAACCTCAAAGGGGGACTCAAGGTGGTGGAGACGCGGCTGGGCATCCACCGACGGCTGGCGGATGTGGACGGTTTCATGGCGGTGCGCCTGTGGTGGGACTACGTCAACAACGCCAATGCGCGAGCCCTGAGGACGCTGTTGGAGTACAATCGAGAGGATGTTGTCAACCTCCACGCCTTGCGTGACAAGCTCGGCGTGGCGTAACGGGGAGAACAGCGCAGGAATGGCTCGCAAACAGATCGATGAACACAGCCTCGGCGTCCTGGAGTTCGACGCGGTGCGGGGAATTCTGGGCTCGTTCGCGGCCAGCGACCTGGGCCGGGACGCCGCCGCGAGCCTGTATCCGTCCGTGGACTTGCGATGGGCGCGGATGCGGATGGCCGAGACCACCGAGCTGCGCGCCGTGCTGGATCGAGGCGAACGGGTCCCCATGGCCGGGCTTCGCGATATCCGGGCGGTTCTCAAGCAGTTCGGCAAGAAGGAGACCGTCTTCGAGCCGGAGCAGCTTCTGGAGATCGCCGACACGCTCGCCGCCAGCGGCAGGCTCAGGGTCTTCCTGACGAATCTGGAGCCGTCCGAGAGCCGGCATCTGTGCGCGATGGGCGAGAAACTCGGTGAGTTCACGGCTCTGGTCGAGGAGATCGGCCGATGCGTGGGCGGCGACAAACGTGTCCGCGACAATGCCAGCGAGAAACTGAAGGAAATCCGACGGACCATCGGACTGCTCAGCGAGAAGATCCATCAGAGATTCGCTGAAATCGTCGCATCGGCCCAATTGCGAAGGGCAATCGAAAACGACAAATTCCTCATGCGACATGGCCGGCCCGTCGTCGCGGTCAAGGCCAACTACCGCCACGCCCTGCGCGGCACCGTGCTCGACCGCTCGAACACCGGAGCGACGCTCTATGTCGAGCCGGATGAACTGGTCGAGATGAGCAATGAGCTGGAGGATGCCCTCTTCGAGGAGAAGAAGGAGGTCGGTCGCATCCTCTGGCACCTGACCAAGCTCGTCCTGGACCAGCAGGAGGCGATTCTGGACAGCGTCCGTATGCTGGCGCTGGTGGACCTGACCTATGCCAAGGCGCGGTTCAGCGTTGTGTACGATATGACGGCGCCCGATATCCGCTCCGATGGTGCGTTGCACCTGCGCCAGGCCCGCCACCCGCTGCTGCTTCAGTGGGCCGCCCGACAGAAAGGATGTGAGGTCAGGGAGCTGACCGACGAAGTTGTGCCGATCGACGTCCGCCTGGGCGACGACTTCGATCTGCTGCTGGTCACCGGCCCGAACACCGGCGGCAAGACCGTCGTGCTCAAGACGATCGGCCTGCTGGCCCTGATGGCGCAGAGCGGGATGCACATTCCGGCCCGCGCCGGGTCGAGCCTGTCCGTCTTCCGGCAGGTCTACGCCGACATCGGCGACGAGCAGAGCATCCAGCAGAGCCTGAGCACCTTCTCTGCCCACATGCGCCAGGTCGTCAAGATCCTCACCGGAACCAACGACGGAACGCTGGTGCTGCTGGACGAACTCGGCGCGGGCACCGATCCGATCGAAGGGGCCGTCCTGGCGACGAGCGTGCTGGACGGCCTGATGAAGAGAGGCGGCAAGGTCGTGGCGACCTCGCACTTGGGCCAGCTCAAGACCTATGCCTATACGACGCCGCGTGCGGAAAACGCTTCGGTGCAGTTCGACAGCGAGACGCTGCGGCCGACATACCACCTGCTGATCGGTACGCCTGGCAGCAGCAACGCCTTGGTCATCGCCAAGCGATTGGGAATGCCCAAAACGGTGCTCGAACAGGCAGAGACGCAGCTCGATCAGGAATCCGACGGGACCTCCGAGCTGATCAACCAGGTCCAGGCCACCCGCGAGGATGCCGAGCGCAAGCGCGCCGAGGCCCAGGGCGTGCTCGACGAGACCCACGAGGCTCGCAAACGCGTGCGGGAGAGGCTGAGCCGCGTTCGCGAGCAGGAGCGACGGATTCGACAGCAGGCGGATTATGAGATCGAACGCTCGATGCGGGCCGTCCGCGACCTCGTCGAGCGTTTCACGGCCGAGATGCAGAATGCGCCGCAGGTCTGGGGCGCCAAAGCGTCCGAACTGGCTGCGCGTGTCGCGGAACGGGCAGCGGAAACGCCGTTGGCCGTTCGGCAGGCCCAGTTCGTTGAAACGCTGCGGCGCGGCGACAGCGTCTTCGTCCTGCCGTTCCGGCGCGAGGGCGTCGTCGATCGCATCCACCGCAACCGCAAGACGCTCGTCGTGTTCGTGGGCAACAAGCAGATCGAGGTTCCGTTCGAGGACGTGGGCCGCCCGGAGCCCCAGGCGGGCAGGTACTGAGGCCGTCAGTCCATCGCGGCGGCCAGGATGGCGGTCAGCTCATCGTCCTGCAACTCGATGGGGTTGCCCTTCATACTGCTGGCCTTTCGGGCTTGGGCGACGGCCGCCGGAAAGGCCGCCTCCGTGAGGCCATAGCGCCGCAGGCCGGGCAACGCCAGGGCGTGACAGAGGTCTTCCACCCACGCGACCCCATCCGACGCTCGGGCCGACTCGTCACCCGTCACGATCCGTGCGATTTCGTCGAAGCGGGCCAGCGCAGGCGAGCCGGAGGCCCGATCTCGCAGGGCCTGCACGTTGGCAGCGACGACGTGGGGCAGGAGCCTGCCGCAGATGACCCCGTGGGGCGCCTCGATCATGCCTCCCAGCGCTCCGGCGAAGCCATGCACGGCCCCCAGAGCAGCGTTGGCCAGGGCCAGACCGCTGAACAGAGCGGCCAGCGCCATATCCTCGCGGGCGGATGCATCGCTGCCGTCTTCGAATGCGCGGCGCAGGGAACGGGCCGCGCGCATAAGCCCTTCGCGACAAATCCCGTCCGTCAGGGGATTGGCTTTGTTTGAAACGAAGGCCTCGACCAGTTGGGTCAGCGCATCGAGGCCCGTTCCGGCCGTCAGTTCCGGGGGCATCGGGTGCGTCAGCGCCGGGTCGACCAGCGACACGTGCGGCAGCAGGAATGGGCTTCTCATACTGACCTTGACGTGATGCTCCGCCACCAGGAGCACTGCGTTGCGCGTGACCTCCGCGCCGGTGCCTGCGGTGGTAGGGACTGCGATGTACGGAGCCGAGCGGTTCTTCAGGGCCTTTCCCAGACCGACCACTTCCAGGTAGTCCTCGATGCTCCCGTCGTTGGTGAGCATGGCGGCGACGACCTTGCCCGTATCGATCGCGCTGCCTCCGCCGATCCCAATAACGACGTCGGCGCGCGCCTGTCGCACGGCCGCAACCGCCGCAGAAGCGGTCTCGGTCGTCGGTTCGCCCGCAACGCCGAAGCTCGCCGGTTTCAGGCCGGCTCCGGCAAGTGAGTTCAGGATACCCTCATGACGCTCGGGTGTGCCGCCCGTCAGGACGAAGGGCTTGCGGCCAAGGGACGCGACGATCTGGGGCAGCTCGGCGGCAATGCCGGAGCCGAAGAGTATCCTGTTGGCGGTGGCGAACTCGAATCTCATATCGGCTGTCCGGTCAGGCGTTGGCCGAGTCCCAGCCGCGCTCATCAGGAAAGACATTGGCGTATTTGATCCCCGTCCGAGGCTCCGCCATCATGTCCGCAACGGTGTCCCCGCCACTTGAGATAGTGGGCGGTCTCCTTGTGCCTGGCGGGGTCGTCCGGCGTACGGTAGACCTCCACGAGGACGAAACGCGTCGGGTCGTCCGTCTGCTGAACGACGTCGAATCGGGCGACCCCCGGCTCCTTGACGCTGTTGCGGGCGTTCTCCAGGCTGGCGGTGCGAAAGGCCTCGACGCAATCGGCTTTCACGTGGACGTGCACGTGCACGATAACCATAGGCTGCTCCTTGCAGATCAGTTCATCTGGCCGGCCAGTGTAGCAGACCGCCAATCACCCGGCAATGGCGATCCGTGTTCATCGTCCGGTCGGGCGGCGACATTGACAGGGCGAGCGATTTCTGCTATGAACCGCGATCCGGCGCCGCCGCACACGAGAGCCGGCGTGTGTGAGGGCGAGCGCCGGGGGCGATCAAGTGTGACGAGGGCATGCGCATGACCATTCTGGCGGGGATCGATGAGGCCGGGTTCGGGCCTCTGCTGGGGCCGCTGGTGGTCTCATCCTGTGCGTTCGCGGTGGCGCCCGAGCACGTCGAAGCGGACCTCTGGCGGGTTCTTCGGAAGAGCGTCGGCAAGACCCGCAAGCAGCTTCGCGCCCGGCTGCTGATCGCCGATAGCAAGAAGGCCTACAACCGTGACGAGGGATTGGGGCATCTGGAGCGAACGGTTCTTGCCGCGATGAGGAGCCTCGGACAGGTCCCCACGAGTCTGAGCGATCTTCTGAAGCTCGTCTGTCCCGAATGCCAGCGGCGTGTGATGGAATACCCGTGGTATCGCGGGGCCGAATCCCGGCTTCTGCCGTCGGATCGACCCGAACTGCGCATCGCATCGGGCGTGTTCGCAAACGACATGGCCGCGGCTCGTGCAACTCTCGTGGGCCTGTCGACCTACTGCCTCGACGTCGCCTACTACAATACGCTGATCGAGCGGATGAAGAACAAGTCGCAGGTGCTTTTCTTCACCACCACGCGATTGTTGCAGGACCTGATGAAGCGTTTCGCCGACCAGGACATCCACATTTTGATTGACAGGCAGGGGGGACGCGTCCACTATCGGGAGCATCTGCTGCGCAGCTTCGAGTCGATGGAACTACAGATCGTCGAGGAGAACGAGCAGCGAAGCGCCTACGTGCTGCGCGGCGGTTCCCGGAGCGTGCATCTGAGCTTCGAGGTTGGAGCCGACGAGCGGCGCCTGCCGGTGTCGCTGGCGTCGATGGTCAGCAAGTACGTCCGGGAGCTGCTGATGGAGTGCATGAACGCCTATTTTGTGTCGATGAGTTCCGATCTGAAACCCACGGCCGGCTATTGGACCGATGGGTTGCGGTTCCTGGAGGATCTGGCCAGGCGCCTGCCTGATCTCCAGATCGACAGGCATCGGTTCGTGCGCTGCCGATAGGCCGGATGACTGCGAGCCCTGCGGGGCAAAGACGATTGCTTTGAGGAAACTATGCTGCGCGAGCGACAGGAACAGACGTGGCTGACAACAGCGTCCCTGGTGGTCCTGGCGGCGGTGGCGCTGGCGGCGGCGCTGGTCTACACGCGTGCGGTGATGGTTCCCTTTGTCGTCGCGCTGTTCATCGTCGCGCTGGTCAGTCCCGTCGAGGATTTCCAGGTCAAGCGGCTCCGGCTGCCCCGCGTCATCGCGATCCTGGTGACGTTGCTCGTCGTGATGGCGGTGATCGTGCTGGTGTTTCTTCTGATCGCCCAGGCGACGACGATCATCGTTTCAACCGCCAACGAGTACAGCGCCAGCTTCGCCTACATGGCCGACAAGATTCTCGAACCGATCGAATACCTCTATCACGAGGAGGAGCGACAGCCGCCGGCGGCGCCGAACAACGTGGGACCGTCGTCGCCGTCGCCGGCCCCTCCGGAACCGGAGCCGCTGGTGCTGTTTCCCATTGTACAGGACGCCGGCGAGCAGGCGACTCTGGGGACGCGACCCCAGACGGACGACTTCGTGACCGATGCCAACGGCCTGATCGATCCCAATCAGGTCATCCCTCCGGGCGGCCTGGCCGGCAAGGGACTGCGCATCGACACCAAGCGGATCGTCGTGGATATGAGGAACTACATCTTCAACATCGTGACCAATGCGTTTGGAACGATCCTCGGTCTGATCTCCAGCATGTTCTTCGTCGTCATCTTTGTGATCTTCCTGCTGATGGGGCGCGATCCTTACAGCCATCATTCGCCCGTCTACACCGAGGTGGTGCAGAAGATCCGACGATACGTGGGCATCAAGCTGGTTATCTCCACCATCACCGGCCTGCTGGTCTGGGCGATTCTGACCCTCGTCGGTTTGGAACTCGCCGCGGCCTTCGGCATCCTGGCCTTCCTGCTCAACTTCATCCCCTCGATCGGATCGATCATCGCCACCTTGCTGCCCATACCCATCGCGGTGGTGCAGTTCCAGTCGTCCCCCTGGCTGATCGTCCTGGTGGTGGTGGGGCCCGGCGCCGTTCAGAATATCCTCGGCAATATCATCGATCCGAAGCTTCAGGGCGAGGGTCTGAACCTGCATCCGGTGACCGTCATCCTGGCGTTGTCGTTCTGGGGGCTTCTCTGGGGCATCGTGGGCATGTTCCTGGCGGCGCCGATCACGGCGGCGTTGCGAATCTTCCTGATGCAGTACGACACGCTCAGGCCCATCGGCAAGCTCCTGGCGGGAGACCTCAGTCCGGCCGAGATGCCGACCGCCTCGTAAGCGGTCCTCGAAGATCGGGTGACGACGAGCGGCGTTGGGGTCAGGCCTTCGCGAGCTCCTCGTTGAGAAGGCGAATCTGGCGTGTCTGCTCGCGGAGGATCTTGTCGATAACCTCTTCCGTCGCCGGATCGCGGGCGAAGTCCTTCAGGCCCTGGTAGAAGATGATGACCTCGTTGGCGCGGCGCACGGCGTCGCGGAGAATCTGCTGTTTGGTCTCCTTGCCGGTCAGCCGGCCCGGCACATCCTGTTTCGTGCCGAACCACGTCAGTCCGGCCATCACCTCCGGGTTGCTCAGCACGTAGTTGTCCGGATCGAACGTTCCGAACTCCCCGGTCTTCTCGGAGAACCGCTTCCGCATCCGGGCCCAGATCTTGACGTGCTTGGCCTTCCAGTTGGCCAGCCGGTAGTGAATGTCTCGAATCTCCGGGTCGCTGAAGAGCTGGGCGGTCTTGAGATAGAATCGGGCCCCCTTGTTCTCGATCTGCTCGGCGATTTGCAGGACTTCAAACACGTTGAACTTGGTGTCCATGCGGTGTCTTCCAGAGCAAGCAGAGACTCATCCGTCCCCCAGCCGCCACGACACAGCCCGGTCTGCGACGAAGCGTCTCACTCGATGTTGGGGACGCAGCCGACCAAGAATTATTATAGTCGCCTCGCACGGCAAGTCAAGGCAAAACGCGGGTTTGTGGGAAATCCAGTTTCATGGGACCGAGCTATGCCGCTCGCCCGACGACAGACGCAGCACCGCGGCGGCCCGGATCTTCCCCTCCTTGAGGCGGAGCAGGGTCTGGTTGATCCTTTGCGGCTCGACCTCTTCGACCGTCGGGTCAAGAGGGATGTCGGCGGCCAGGGGGAGGAATTCGCGAGCGTCCTGCCGTGTCACATTGGCGACGCTCTTGATTTCCTTCTCGTCCCAGAGATGCTGTTCGTAGATCAGCTCGGGCACGGCGGTCACCTTGCGGATTGCGTTGACGACCACGCGTCCGCCTTTGTTCAGGACGGTCAGGGCCTGCCGGACGGTCTCGCCGACCGGGGTGAAGTCGATGGCCCGATCCAGTCGGACCGGAGGCTCATCCGCCGGCGAGCCGGTCCAGGCGGCGCCGAGCGTGCGAGCCAGTTTCCTATGCTCATCGCCTCGCGTGAAGACGAACACGTCGCTCCTCGGGAATTCGTGCCGAAGCAGTTGGATCACGATGTGGGCCGAGGCCCCGAATCCAAACAGGCCGATGGTCTGACCGTCGCAGATTTCGGACAGGCGAATCGCCCGATAGCCGATCACGCCGGCGCACAGCAGCGGCGCCGCTTGCGCATCGGAAAAAACCGCCGGAATCGGGTACGCGGATCCGGCCGGCACAACCATGAACTCGGCGTAGCCTCCGTTGGCGTCCTTGCCGGTCCAGCGCGCTTGCTCGCAGAGGTTCTCCCGGCCGCTTTGGCAGAACGGGCACGTCCCGCAACTGGAATACAGCCAGGTGACGCCGACGCGCGCCCCGTTCTCGTGCACGGTCGCGGCGGGACCTCGCCGGACAACGGTTCCGACGACCTGGTGTCCCAGGACGACAGGCAGCGTGCGCGGCGGGAGCCGGCCTTCGATCTCGTCGAGATCGGTGTGGCACAGGCCGCAGACCGAGACCTTCACCAAAACCTCGTCGTCCTTCGGAACCGGCGTCGGCAATTCCGTCTCGACCAGCGGTTCCTCTTCGATAGGAGCAATTCGTGGGAGTATGATCGCCTTCATCAGGTCATCTCTCGCTGAAGCTGCTCGGCGAAGACGTCGAAGCTCTCGCGGCCGTACAGACAGAACACGACCCGTTCGAGGCCGGTCTGTCCCTTGAGATAGTCTAAGGTGGTCGCCAGCATGATTTCTGCGCAGCGCTGGAGGGGGAAGCCGAAGATGCCGGTGCTGATCGCGGGAAACGCGATGCTCTTGAGACCATTCTCGTCGGCGACCTTCAACGCATTCCGGGTTGCGCTGGTGAGCTTCTCGTCCTCGCGGCCTTCTCCCATGCGAGGTCCCACGGCGTGGATCACGTGCCTGGCTTTCAGGCGGCCGCCGGTGGTGATCGCGGCGCCGCCGACGAAGGTGCCTCCGATCCGGTCGCATTCGGCCTGGATGGCCGGACCGCCCTTGCGGGCGATCGCGCCGGCCACGCCGCCGCCCAGGATCAGGCGGGCGTTGGCCGCGTTGACGATGGCGTCGGTGTCCATCTCCGTGATATCGCCCTCGATCAGTTCCAGAACACGGCCTGCTACTTCGACCCTCATGGTCTCGGTCTCCTCGATGCGCCGGCGGGCAACGGCTCGGCGGTGGAGCTTATTATAGTGTCCAGCGGTATTTGCGTCAGGACAATGCCCCTTATCGAGGGGGCAGGGCGAGCCGGTCAAGAAAAAATCGAGATCCCGGATTTTTTGGATTGACACGATGGTCAAACAACCATAGTTTGAGATTTGGGTTTGTTTGGAGTGCATGCTATGGAGCCATTGACGGAAAAACAAAGGAAGGTTCTGGAGTTTGTCGCCGCCCGGTTGCAGGAGAACCACCCGCCGAGCCAGCGGGAGATCGCCGGCCATTTCAAGATGGCCCAGAATGCCGCCTATCAACTCGTGGGCTATCTCAGGAAAAAGGGCTATCTGGTGGACGTGGGCGGCCACCGGGGGCTTCGTCTGTCTCCGGCGTATCTTGACGAGACGGCGGATGCCGAAGGCCTGCCGATCCTCGGGCGGGTCGCGGCCGGCGAGCCGATCCTGGCC
Organism: uncultured Pirellulales bacterium; assembly: GCA_964575615.1. Lineage (GTDB taxonomy): Bacteria > Planctomycetota > Phycisphaerae > Sedimentisphaerales > Anaerobacaceae > Anaerobaca. The sequence goes on from CAZNSM010000021.1 coordinate 42,179, forward strand.
GAGCAGAACATCGAAGGCTACATGACCCTTGAAAAGCTCTTCCGTTGCTCGAAAGGAACCTTTGCCCTGCGGGTCTCCGGCGACAGCATGGTCGACGAGGGCATCATGGACGGCGATTATGTGATCGTCGCATCCGGCTCGAAGATCGAGAATGGGCAGATCGGCGTCGTGCTGCTCGACGACGAGGCCACCGTCAAGAGGGTGTTCGTTCAGAAGAACCGAATCGCCCTGAAGCCGGCCAATCGCAAGGCGGGGTACACGACCCGCTATATCAAGCAGTTCGACAAAGACGTTCGCGCGGTCGGCCGGGTCATCGGCTGCATCCGCACGGAAATCAGGTAGGTGCGACGATGGTTTGTCCGGTTTCCATCGGGATTGCGGGCTGGTCTTATGCGGACTGGGAGGGGATCGTGTACACCGATTCCCAAGTCGATCAACTGGTCTACGTCAGCGGGTTCGTGGACTGCATCGAGATCAACAGCACGTTTTACCGGCCGCCGTTCGCCAAGACGGTTCGGTCCTGGCTGGAGCGGACGTCACAGAGGCCGGGGTTCTTCTTCACCGCCAAATTGCACCAGAGTTTCACCCACGAAGGCAAGGTCGATTCAGAGATCGTCAAGCAGTTTCATCGCGGGTTTGAGCCGTTCCTGGAAGCGGAGAAGCTGAGGCACCTTCTCGTTCAGTTCCGGTACGATTTCTCCGACGGCGAGCCCGCTCGGCGGCATCTGGCGGACATCGTCAGCCATTTCCAGGAGACGTTCAGCCTGGTGGTGGAGTTGCGGCATGTGTCGTGGGAGAGCCAGGGAGCGCTGGACTTTCTCCAAAGGCTCGGCGTGACCGTGTGCAACCTGGATTATCCGACCTCGAAGCAGTCGTTCAAGTTGCAGCACTGCACGGTCGGCCGGTCGGGCTATTTTCGCATGCACGGCAGGAACGCCGAAAAATGGTTCAGCAAGGCCGGACGGGATGAGGTCTACAACTACTACTACAACGAGCGCGAATTGGCCGGGATCAAGCAGCGGCTCGACGAGTTGGGCAAGGCCTTCGAGTCGCTGACCGTAATCGCCAACAATCATTACCGAGGGGCCGAACTGGCCAATGCCCTTGAACTGAAGGCCCTCGTCACCGGGAAAAAGCAGCCGATTCCAGAGGGGCTTCTCAAGACATATCCGAATCTGGCCAGGATCGCCATCGGTCGATAACCATTTCTGTACAGTGTCGTTGGTATGGGCGGGGAAGGTATGCGCATCGCGGCGCTGACATGCCGGAGTTTCTACAGCCTCTTGAGGGGGGCCGTTTCGGTTGAGCGATGGGTCGCCAGGGCCGCCGAATGCGGCTATGGGGCGGTGGCCCTGGCCGACGTCAATTCGCTCTCTGGCGCGGTCGATCTCTGGAAGGCAACGGAGGTCGCCGGCGTTCGGCCGATCCTCGGCGTCGAGATTCTGACCGAGACCCAGAGGGCGATCCTGCTGGCGGAAAATCGCAGCGGCTATGAGAATCTTTGCCGAATCACCACCGTCAGGAATCTCGATCCCTGTTTCGATCTCGTCGAGCAGTTGAAACGCGATTGCAGCGGAGTGATCTGCCTGTGCAACGTGCCGGGACTCTTGAGCGAATTGAGACAGGTCTTGAGCAAAGGGTATTTGTTCGTCGGCTGCGGCGATGCGGAAGAGGCGGCGCGTGCGTACGCGGCCGGCTTGGAGCCAGTGGCCTGGCGCCATGCCAATTGGCTACAGCAGGGCGATGTCGAAATTCTCAAAGTTCTGAATCGCATCCGCACGATGAGCGGGGCAGGGGCCGGCCCAAATGACCCTTGTGGTTTGATCGCGATGATGCCGGCGAAAGAAGTGGAACAGAACTTCCGCAAGGTCCCGAGAGCCCTTCTCCATGCCGATGAGATGGTCCCGCGGTGCGATTTCCAGTTGCTGACGGGCAAACCGATTCTGCCCAAGGTCCGGCTGGCCGCAGGAGAGACCGGCGACAGGGAATTGGCCAGACTGTGCCATCGGGGGCTGGCGAAGAAGTATAACCCTGTAAGCGAGGAAGTTCTTCGGCGGCTGGAATATGAACTGGCGACGGTCCGCCAGAACGGGTTCAGTGACTACTTCCTTGTGGTCCACGAGATCGTCAACTTCGCCCGGCAGAACCGGATTCCGGTCGAGGTGCGGGGCTCGGCCGCCGGGGCCCTGATCTCCTACGTGCTGGGTTTTACGCGGGTCTGTCCGGTCGAAAACCGTCTGTACTTCGAGCGTTTCATGAACCCCGGGCGGACGGATTGTCCCGATATCGACATCGATCTGTGCTGGCGCAGACGGGACGAGGTCATCCGCTTCTGTTACGAGCGTTGGGGCTTCGAGAACGTCGCGATGGTCTGCAACATCAATCGATACCGTCTTCGCAGCGCGATCCGCGACGCCGGCAGAGCCCTGGGGCTGGCCCCTGTCCAGATCAACCAGTTGGCCAGGGGCGGAAAGATCAAAGAGACCTCCGCTGTTTACCGGCTGGCGAAGAGCCTGGTCGGCATCCCTCGTCACCTCGGCGTTCATTGCGGCGGGATCGTCGTGACTCCGTCCCCGGTAAGCCATATCGCTCCGCTGGAACGGGCCGCCAAAGGGGTCGTCATTGCGCAGTATGACAAAGACGCCGCCGAAGCCGTCGGTTTGGTCAAGATCGACCTTTTGGGCAATCGGGCCTTGTCCACGGTCAACGGCGCAATTCAAATTATCGATCGTGGCCACGGCAACAAATGCGATCTGGATTTCGATCCGAATGACGAGAAGACCGCGCAGATGCTCAGCGCCGGCGACAGCCTCGGCGTCTTTCAAAGCGAATCGCCTGGCATGAGGCAGTTGCTTCGCGGCTTGAAGGTCAGGAGCAGGAAAGACCTGGCGATTGCCTTGTCCCTGATTCGGCCGGGGCCGGCTTCCGGCGGCATGAAAGCCGCGTTCATCGAGAGGCATGTCCACGGAAAGCCCTTTGCATACCTCCATCCGAAACTCGAACAGTTGCTGGGCGACACCTATGGCGTGATGCTCTATCAGGAGGATGTCATGCGGATCGCGGTCGAGGTGGCCGGCTATACGGTCGCCGACGCGGATCGGTTTCGCTCCGAGGTCTCCAAGAAGGTTTCACCCGCCCGTTTGCAGGCGCAGTACGTCGATTTCGTTCGCTCGAAGGCAGAGCAGGCGGGGATCGATCGCGGAAGCGCTGAGGCGATCTGGGACGAGATTCTCCGCTTCGCGGCGTATTCCTACTGCAAGGCTCATGCGACGGTCTATGCCAACATCGCGTGGGAAACCGCGTATCTCAAGGCCCATTACCCGGCTCAGTTCTATTGCTCCCTTTTCAACAACCACCACGGGATGTACCCGTTGCGGGTCTATGTCTGGGATGCCAGAAGGCGGGGCATTCCGATCCTGCCTGTCCACGTCAATCGCAGCGAGATCGAATGGAGCGTGCAAGGCAGGGCGATTCGAGCGGGGTTTAATATTGTCAAGGGACTGAACCGTAGCACCGCGAACGAGATCGTCCGCCAGCGACAGATTCGTGCGTTCGAGCACCTCGACGACCTGAGGCAGCGTGTGGCGTTTCGCAAACCGCAGTTGCAGAATCTGATTCACGTCGGCGCCTGCGACGGCCTGGGTCCCACGCGTCCGGCGATGCTCAACCGATTGCACCT
>CAZNSM010000022.1:0-28269 GCA_964575615.1 uncultured Pirellulales bacterium
CCACCACCCTATCCTACACTCTTTCCCTACACGACGCTCTTCCGATCTCCCGAGTGCCACGACTGCGAATGCGGCCCATGCACACCGATGAGGCCGTCCACGCGGACAAGTTCCGCGATCTGCTGGAAGCGGGCCAGTACGAATACGATCCCGACGAGTACCACGGCCCGACGCTCAATTACCTCACGCTGATCCCCGCCTGGGTTGCGGGGCAGCACAAGTACAGCGAGATTACGGAAGTCACCCTTCGCATCGTCCCGGTCGTAGCGAGCGTGATTCTGATCGCGCTGACCGTGTTCCTCCTTGACGGCCTCGGCCCGGGGGCGATCGTTGCAGCCTTGCTCGCCGCGATCTCACCGGCGATGTTCTTCTACAGCCGCTACTACATCCAGGAAACGCTATTGGTCTGTTTCACCTTCGGCGCGATCGTCTCGGGGTATCGCTACGCGCGGACAAAGAGCCTCGTGTGGATTGTGGCGGCCGGCGTCTTTGCGGGACTGATGCACGCGACGAAGGAAACGTGCATCATCGCGTTCGGCTGCATGGGGCTGGCCGGAGCCGTTCTGGTTCTCCTGCGGATACGCAGGCAAGAATCGTGGCGCTGCGCTGCCCATGGCGTGCGGCTCGGACACGTGGTTCTCGGTCTGCTTGTTGCCGGATGCGTCTCGGCCGTCTTCTTTTCGTCGTTCTTCAGCCACCCGCAGGGCATTGCTGATTCGTACCTGACCTATGCGACGTATCTGGGCCGGGCCGGCGGGCACGACACCACGCACGTGCATCCGTGGCCTTACTACCTTCAGATGCTTGCCTTCTCCAAGTACGAAGGTGGTCCGGCCTGGACGGAAGGTGCGATCCTGCTGCTGGCAGCCGTGGGGTTGGTCGTGGCCGCCAGAGGCAAACCCCTCCTGGGCGCCGATCCCGCCTTGCTGCGGTTCATCGCGCTCTACACGGTAGCCATGACGGCGGTCTATTCCGCGCTGCCCTACAAGACGCCGTGGTGCCTGCTGGGCTTCCTTCATGGCATGATCCTGCTGGCCGGGGTGGGCTCGGTCGCCTTGCTGACTTGGGCGCGAGGGCCTGCTGCACGAGCGGTCGTCGCCGTTCTATTGATCGTCCTGGCGGGACATCTGGCTTTCCAGGCCTATCGAGCCGGCTTTGTCTACGCCGCTGACAGCCGCAACCCTTACGTCTATGCCCACACGGCCGACGATATCTTCGCCGTCGTGGAACGCGTCAAGGACTTCGCCGGTCTGAACGGACTGGGCGAGTCGGTGCCCATCCAGGTCGCCTGCTCGGGCAAGGACTACTGGCCGTTGCCCTGGTATCTGCGGTCCTGTGCCGTTGCCTGGTCGGTCGATCTTCCGACGAAGATCGGACCTCTAATCATCATCTCCGAGGATCTGGAAGGGCCCCTGGCCCATCGGCTCTACGTCGAGACGCCGACCGAGGATCGACGCATGTACATGTACCTGTTCGACGACCCCTATTACCTGTGGCTCCGGCCGCAGGTCAAGCTGCTGGGCTTCGTCCGCAAGGACATCTGGGAGCTTCATCACCAACGGCCGGACCCGACGGAGCTGTTGGAGGGCATGCATGACCGGCAAACCGAACAATCCGCCAGTGAATCCGGCGGGGACGTTCGTCCAGAGTAACTGGGCTTCGGTCCCCGACGTGCATCGATTCGGCCATCAGGCGATGGCGACGACGTTCGAGATCATTGTCCAGCACGAGGACAAGGTCTACGCGCGACAGGCGGCTGATGCCGCGTTTGACGTGCTGGATCGGATCGAACGCGAGCTGAGTCGGTACATCGAGAACAGCGATGTTGCCCGAATCAACAATCTCCCCGCCGGCACGCCCCTCCTGCTCGGCCTCGACACGTTCGAGTGTCTCCAGCTCTGTGCGGCTGTCTCTGCGGATACGAAAGGGGCGTTCGATGTGACGGTGGGCCTGCTCCTGGATTGCTGGCGAGACGCGGACAAGAAGCCTCGGATCCCATCGCAGGAGGAGCTGGCGTTTGCCCGAGAGCGCACCGGCATGTCTCTGCTGCGTCTGGATGAGAGCCGGTACACCGTCGAACTGGCGTCCAGTCCGGTTCGCGTGGACCTCGGAGGCGTGGGCAAGGGCTATGGCGTGGACCGAATGGGCGATTCGCTTCGGGACTGGAGCATCGAGCGAGCGTTGATTCATGGCGGCTTCAGCTCCGTCCTGGCGATGGAGGCGCCGCGAGGCGCTGCCGGGTGGCCCGTGACGCTGAGCGACCCGAGTCAGGATCGGGAGCGTCGAATCCTCGCGCGTCTGAATCTGAGAAACACCGCCGTCAGCGGGTCCGGCGTGCAGAAGGGCGGTCACATCATCGATCCGCGCGTGGCCCGGCCGATCGAAGGCAAGATCGCGGCCTGGTCTGTCACGCCCGACGCGGCCACGGGCGACGCGCTCTCGACAGCGTTCATGGTTATGACCGTCGATGAGGTCCGCGACTACTGCGCTCTTCGCCCGGCGGTTGCCGGCCTGCTCATCGTACCGGCGGATGGGACGTCCGAACGGATTGTCGCCGTCGGCCCTTGGCGCCAGGAAGAGTTGGTGTATTAGCGCGACGTTTCCGGCTGGGGATGAGCGTTGCGTCGGTTCTCGCGAGCCATGGCTCGTTTCAGCTCGATCAGTTCGGCCAGCACGGGCCAGGGCGTCCGTGTGACCGAAAGCCGGCTGTCCAGATCGCAGGCCCATTCGACCGGGAACTCGCAGATCCGATAGCCCTGGCGGATCGCCCGCAGGATGATCTCGATGTCGAACATGAACCCGTCGGTGATGCACTGGCTGTAGAGTGTTCGAGCCACGTCGCCTTTGTACATCTTGAAGCCGCATTGCGTATCGGTCAGTTGCCTGGGGACTCCCAGGAGAGCACGGACCGTGGCCTTGAACGCCCGAGAGAACAGGCGGCGGTGCCACGGCTGGTCCCGGAGGATATCGCTTTCGATCAGCCGCCTGGAGCCGTGCGCGATGTCGCACCGGCCCTGCTGGAGCATTTCAAGTCCCTGGAGGGCGTTGCCGTAGGGAATGCACAAGCCGCAATCGGCGAACATGACGTGCCGGCCCGTCGTGGCTTTCATCCCTGTTCGGACAGCGCAGCCCTTGCCACCGTGCGGCTCGTACCGGATGACCTCCAGCCGGACATCGGACGGCACGTACACCTTCTTCGCTGCCTCCGCCGTGTCATCCTGGCTACAGTCGTCGACGACGATGATCTCGCCAGCCAGAGCGTTGGCCCTGAGAAACTGCGTGGCCGCTTTGATGTCGCGAGCGATCTTCTGGCTCTCTTCGTAGGCCGGTATGACGATGGATAAGTCCATTTCGTTCCTGTCGGGCGTGCGGCGCACACCGGGTTCTTCTCCTCGCGGCTCAAGAGGCACGTTTTCGACCGAGTCTGCAAAACAACCTATTATAGCCCGGAATCGCCCGCAGGCAAGCGCCGCTTGACACAGGCCGGCTGGCGAAGGTATGATGATGGCGAAAGGACGGTGCAGGATGAGAGGGCTCGATCGTTTCGCGAATCACTTCGTTTTGTCTATCGCCTGCCTCGCGCTGGCCGTTGGAGTCTGCGGCGTCGGCTACGCCCAGGAGACGGCATCGGATGCGATCGCAGCGGATCTGAACCGAGACGATATTGTCGACTTCGCGGATTTCGCCTCGCTCGCGCAGCATTGGAGGCAGGAAAGCCTGCTGACGGATACCTTCGTCGGCTTCGACGACCTGACGACTCTGGCGGCGCACTGGCTGGAGGAGACCGCGCCCATCGTCTACATCCAGTGGCTCGGCCATGCCAGCGTGAAGGTGTGGTCGCAGGGGCAGATCGTCTACGTCGATCCGCAGAATCTGTCGATCTCGCCGCACGATGCCACGCTCGTGCTCGTGACACACAGCCATAGCGATCACTACTCGCGTACGGACATCGCGCGTGTTTCGAACGGCGATACGGCGTTCATCGGTCCCCCGGATGTGGTCAGCGCCTATGGAAGCGGCCGGCCGCTGGCGCCGGGCGAGAGCATCGTCTTGGGTCCCCTGCGCATCACCGGCGTGTGGGCCTACAACATCAACAAGACGAACCATCCCAAGAGCAACAACTGGCTCGGCTACGTCATCGAGATCGGTACGAAGCGCGTCTACTGCGCCGGGGATACCGACGTGACGGAAGAGATGAAGGCGCTGGAGGATGTCGATGTTGCCTTCCTCCCGTCGGGCGGGACGTATACCTCCACCGCGCAGGAGGCCGCCGAGGCCACGAAATACCTCCAGCCGCGATTGGCGATTCCCTACCACTGGGGTCAGATCGTCGGCAGCCGCAGCGACGCGGAACGCTTCGCGAGATTCGCCGCCTGCAACGCGAAGGTGATGACCAAAGACGAGATTATCAGTTCGCGCGATTGGGACAGGGAATACTCGCTGGCGTCATACTGGCCGCTTGACGCATCAGAAGGTGACGCGGCCGAAGATGTGATCGGTTCCGCCGACGGCGTTCTGCAAGGCAATCCACTGTGGCGACCTCGGGGCGGTGTCTTCGGCGGCGCCCTGGAGTTTGGCGGCCGGAGCGACTACGTCGAGATTCCTTTCGTGGTCAATCCATCCCAAGGCCCGTTCAGCGTTTTCGCGTGGGCTGCGGGGGGAGTTGGGGGCGAGGCCCTGCTGTCTCAGGCAGGCCAGGTCAACTGGCTTGCGGCCGATGCCTCCACGGGCGCTCTGGGCACGGAACTGCGAGGGGCCGGACGCAACGGCAAGCCGCTCTCCTCGCAGGCGGCAATCACCGACGGCGACTGGCATCGTATCGGCCTTGTCTGGGATGGCGCCGACAGGATACTCTACGTCGATGATGTGGAGGTCGGCCGCGACGCCCAAGCGGGTTTGGGCGGCTCGAACGACGGCCTGTATTTCGGGGCCGGCGCCGATCTGGCCCCGGACAGCTTCTGGTCCGGCCGCATCGACGACGTCCGCATCTATCTTCGCGCGATCGCGCCATAGCCACACTCCGCCTCTGTCGAACTCCGGCGAACAGCAGGGCGACATGGCTCGTACGGGTCAGCAGAAGCCCATACGCATCGGAAAGGCGCCCTGATATGTTCGGACGAATTCTGCTTGCCGTCAGCATCGCATCGCTCAGGGCGCCGTGGCAGTCCAACGTGTGGGCTTACAACTCCTTTCACCCCGCCGTGAAGGTGTACGACACGTGGGTCTTGTCGCCAGACCTCGGTCAGGTATCCGCCCAACCCCGGCACTGCTCGGATGATATCATCGTCAAGTTCATCGATGAATGTCCTGCGGAGGACAGGGATAAGATTGCGGCCCGGTATGGCTGCGCGATCGCCCAGTCGTGCAAGGGCGACCGGTTCCATCGTGTGCGCATCCCGCCGGAGGAAACGCCCGAACGGATGGTGTCGCTTCTCGAAACGGAGGATGCGGTCGAATACGCGGAACTGAACTACTACGCGAGCGTTTGTCTTGTACCCGACGATCCGTATTTCTTCCCTTACCAGTGGGCCCTTCAGAACGACGCGACCGGCGGGATCAACATGGAGGCGGCCTGGGACATCGAGACGGGCGACCCCAACGTGATCGTCGCGACTCTGGATACGGGGATCGCCTACGAGGACTATGGCGATTTCCGGCAGGCCCCGGACTTGGCGCAGACGCGGTTCGTGCCGGGCTACGATTTCGTCAACGACGACGCCCATCCCAACGACGATCGCGGTCACGGGACCCATATGGCCGGGACCATCGCCCAGAGCACCAACAACGATCGGGGCGTTGCCGGGATTGCCTTCGGCTGTTCGATCATGCCGGTCAAGGTGCTGGCCGACGATGGGATTGGCAACTACTTCGACATCGCGCAAGCGATCTACTTCGCGACGGACAACGGCGCCCACGTGATCAACATGAGTCTGGGCACCCCCGACGCGTCGAGGACGATAGAGCAGGCCCTTGCCTTTGCCTACGGCAGGGGCGTGACCATCGTCTGTGCGGCCGGCAACGATTTCGAGGACGGCAATCCGCCGTCCTATCCGGCCGCGTACAACGACTACTGCATTGCGGTTGGAGCCGTGCGCTACGACGATGCCAGAGCGTATTACTCCAATACCGGCGCCTACCTCGACGTCGTCGCGCCGGGCGGCGATCTGCTGGTCGATCAGAATGGAGACGGGTATCCGGACGGCATCATCCAGCAGACCTTCACAACCGATCCCCGCAAGTTCAACTACTACTTCTTCCAGGGTACTTCGTCGGCGGCCGCGCATGTCAGCGGCGTGGCCGCGCTTCTGGTCTCGCGGGGCGTGGCCGACCCGGATGCGGTCCGTGCCGCGATAGAGGGCACAGCGCGGGACGTCGGCCCGACCGGCTGGGACGCACAATACGGATGGGGCGTGGTCGATGCGCACGCGGCCCTGCTGTATGGGGTCCCGTAGGCGATCTCAGCGTGATCCTTGCCGAATCGCCGTACTGATGCCCGGCCCTTGATTCTTGAGCCCCTTTCAGATACTATCGTATCATGCTTCTGCCGGTAGAAGCGAAAGTCCGAGCAGACGTGGGCGCATTGTGAGAAAGACCATGAGGAGCGTCAGACTATGGCGTGCAGAATCGATCGACGGAGCTTCCTGGGCAAATCAATTGCGGCGGGAGCCGCGTATGCCGGCGTTCGGGGCTTGGAGGAGAAGAACCTGCTCGCCGCTATCCAGGACGAGGGCCGCAAGACCCGCGAGTTGAAGAAGACCACCCGCGACGAGCCGAAGATCCCCACCGGGAAGATCGGGAATCTGGAAATCAGCCGGATCATCGCCGGCGGAAACGTCATCAGCGGCTGGTGCCACAATCGGGACCTGCTCTATGTTTCGACCCTGGCCGGACACTACCTGACGGAAGAAAAGCAGTTCGATACGCTCGAACTGATGGAGGAGTATGGGATCAACACAATCTCGCCCGACCCGACCCAACTCGGCTTCATCAACAAGTACAAGCGGGAAAGAGGCGGGGAACTCCAGACGGTTGTCGGCGTCCGTCAGGACTGGGAGCACCTGAACAAGCCGTTCTGGAGCGGAATGAAAGAGTGGATCGACCGCAGCATCGACGAGGGCGCCACCACGATGTATACGCAGGGCGGCTTCACCGAGCACGCGATGAAGCAGGGTAAGCCCGAGATGATCGAGGTGATCGCCAGAGCGGTCGCCTACATCAAGGAGCAGGGCTACCTGGCCGGGCTGGGCTGTCACGATGTCAAGGTGATCGAAACGGCCGATGAGTACGGCATCGAGCCGGACTACTATTTCAAGACGTTCCACCACGACAAATACTGGTCGGCCCATCCGCGGGAGCATCGCAAGCACTGGTCGGTCGACTCGGATCGTTCCAACGACCACAACGAGTACCACGACAACATGTACGATCTGTTTCCCGAGAAGACCGAAGCCCTGATGGCCGGAAAGAAGAAACCCTGGATCGCGTTCAAGACCCTGGCCGCCGGCGCGATCCATCCGGAATCGGCGTTCCAGTTCTGCTTCCGGGGCGGCGCGGACTTCCTGGCGGTGGGCATGTTCGATTTCCAGGTCATCGAGAACACGGTCATCGCCAACAGGATTCTGGCGATGGATGAAGTCCGGAATCGATCGCGGCCCTGGTGCGCCTGATGTCGCGCCACGCCGCATCCTTTTGTCATGGTGAACAACGTGAACCATCCGGCCTTCGAAAAAGAGGTTCCACGGTAGCGGGCGGGCGTCTTGTACCTGACCAGGTCCTTCACTTCGTTCAGGATGACAAGCGCAACCTGTGGTTCGAAGCCCAGTTTGCTCAGGGAGGGAGTCTTCCCCATGAACAGGCGGAGTTTTCTTCGTTCTACGGCGGCCGCCGGGGCGGGTCTGGTCCTTTCCTCGTCGGTCAATCCTGTGGCCGGCAATGACAGCAGCGGCGTCATCCGTGTTGCTCTGATCGGGGCCGGTACGCAGGGGGAGGTGCTGCTGAACGCCTGCATCAAGATGGGGGCCGATTCCGGGATTCGTTTTGCGGTGGTGTGCGACATCTGGGAGGACCTGAATCTCAAACGTGCGGTCAGCCTGCTTGCGCGCTACGGGCACGAGGTCCGAAGCTATGTGGATTATCGCGAGATGCTCGACCGGGAGAAGGACCTCGATGCGGTATTGATCGCCACGCCCGATTTCTGCCACGCCGAGCAGGCGGTCGGGTGTCTCGAGGCGGGGCTGCACGTCTATTGCGAGGCCCCGATGTCGAACACCATCGAAGGAGCCCTCCGCATGGTTCAGGCGGCTCGCAAACGAGACAGGCTCCTGCAGATCGGCCAGCAGCGACGCAGCAATCCGCGCTATCGCCATTGTCGCACACAACTGCTGGAGACGGCCGGTCTGCTGGGCCGGCTGACCGCCGTCAATGCCATGTGGCATCATCCCGCCCGCGCCGATCGCGGATGGTCGAAGCGATGGGCCCTCGACGAGGCGACGCTCGCCAAGTACGGCTACGCCTCCATGCACCAGTTCAAGAACTGGATGTGGTACAAGGGCCTGGGTTCCGGCCCGGCCGTCAATTTCGGCGTGCATCAAATCGACGTGATCGACTGGTTTCTGGGCCGACCGCCCAGGACGATCACCGCGCGCGGCGGAACGTATTACTATGATGCGAAGACGCACGAATGGCCCGACACCGCGATGGCCATCCTGGAGTACGAGACGGACAAGGGCATCGTCGCCGTCTCGTATGAAGTGCTTTGCACCAACGGCTATGGCGGACACGCCGAGGTCTTCATGGGCGACCAAGGGACTCTGGAGCTGTCCGAGTCGGCCAGTCGCGGAGGATTGTATCGCGATCCCGAGGCGCCGGACTGGCGCAAGTGGGTGCGGCTGGGTCTGCTGAACGAACCCGGCCGCGAAGACAAACCTCAGGCCAGTTCCGCAAACCTCGACGTGCAGGAGACAACACCACCTGCCAAATACGAAATCCCCATCACGCTCGACGTCCCCTATCATCAGCCGCATCTGGCGAATTTCTTCGACGCGATTCGCGGCCGGACGCGACTGAACTGCTCTGGGGACACTGCCTACTCCGGCACAGTCACCGCGCTGAAGATCGCCGAGGCCGTCGAAAAGAAGCAGACCCTGGAGCTTGCCCCCGACACCTTCGACGTGTGACGGGCGGGTCTACTTCTGCGGCAGGGCTTCGAACACGAGAGCCTCGAACGGCCCGAGATCGAACGCGTGCGGCCGGCCCGCCTCGAGCGTGATCTCAGAGGTCTTGTCGACGTTCTTCCATGGCTGCGTGAGCCGGTAGCGTGCAGGAGCACCCGGCGGCAGTTCGAACGCTGTCTGAGCGTCTACATCCAAGCGAGATCTCGCTTCACCTGGGTTGCGCAACACAAGTATGGCCTTGCGCGGCGACCACGAGGCGTAGCCATAGGCCTCGCCTTTGCCCGGATCGCCGCCGAGCCAGTGTGCGTCGATCAGCACATCGGCGTTGGCACGCGACCAGGCGGCCGCCTCGGCCACGGCGTCCCACATCGGAGGCGTCATCATCGCCGGCGTGACGTACAATTCCTGGAGCTGCGTTCCCGAGCCGAACAGCATGCGGATCTCGTCCACCAGATCGCCCAGGTCGTTGGCCATCTGCGTTGCGGTGCCGAGCTGGGCGTAGCAGATGCCCTGAACCATCAGCGAGTTGAGCGGGTACAGCGGCGCCCGCTGGACAATCATGCGATACGTAATCATGTCGCGGTAGGTGATCCATCGCTGGCGCATCGTACCGGCGCCGTGGAAGCCGCAGTCTGCGCCGTTGCGCCAGATGGAATCGCCGTAGAACAGCCAGTAGGGTGACGGCCAGGTGCCGGTCGTGATGCTCAGATACACATCGGGCCGCAATGCGCGCAGCTCGGTGCAGAGCGTCAGCAGCCCTTCGATGTCGGGCAGGAACTCCTCGTCGGCTCCGTCGCGGTCATTTCCGATCCCTACGCCGTCGAATTTGAAGTAGTTGACGTCGTAGTCTTCGATCATCGCCGCGCAGACGTCGCGGAAGCGCGCGTAGTACTTCGGACCTGCCAGGGAGAAGCCGTTGCGATTGGTTTCGAAGCCCTGCGTTTGGCCGTACTTCATTCGTTCGTCCTTGGCCTGGCCATAGCCGCCCCAGGGAGAGAGCCAGACGCCGATCGCCGAGTCGTACTTCTTCGCCGGCGTCACGAGCGGGCCAAACCCGTTCGGGAAGCCTGCGTGGAATTCCCACAGGGTTTTGTTGTCGTCCCAGCCGTCGTCGAACACGAACGAGTCCAGATGGACGCCGCGTTTCTGTGTCAGTTCCCGGCCGAAGAGGTCGATCACCTCCAGGCATTGCGCTTCGTTCATCTTGCGGTCGCCCCACGCGATGTCGTACCAGGAGTTGTAGTGCAGGAAGGGCCGGTACGGTCGCGGACGCTCCAGCTCGAGGTATCGGCCATACGCCCGCCGCAGTTGCCCATCCGGAGCGACGCCGACGACGGATGACTGGACCAGCGGCCGGCCCGGATCCAGGGGCATGTTGCGCATAAGGCGGCACGTCACGTGCCTCGGCGGACGATCGGACGCATCGCCGGCACGCACGATGCTCTCCGAATTGGGATGTTCGTAAGCGAAGAACATGCTTTCGGCTACCACGGGCGAGCCGGCGACCGTGCCGACTACGCGGGCATCGCGGCAGTCCAGATCGACCAGTGTGATGGTTTCGATAGGAGGTGCCTCGCGGCTGATGCGCAGCGTGAGCGACTGTCGAACGTAATGTGTGTCATCCTGCAGCACGGCCTGCCATTGGATGCGAGGTCCATTGTCCACGCTTTGGAAGCGTGCCGTCACCATCTGTCCGGCAAGGCGATCAGCCAGTCGCGGCGAATCAGGACGGGCCGGCAGGCTCCGGATCTGCGGTGCATCGGCCAACTCAAGCTGCGACGCCCGGATGCTCCGGCCGTCTGACAGGGTCACGATGAACGCCTCCCCCATCGTCTCGATGGAGCGGTTCGAGTGCTTGTCTCGTATGGCCCGCGGCCGCACGCGCCCTGCGCTCAGGCTCCACGTCAAGGCCAGGGCGTCGTTCTCCAGCGTGAGAATGTCGCCCACAATCCCGGCTCGCGCCGGCCCAGCCGGCGCCGCCAGTGTGATTGAAGGCAGAAGAGAAACGACGATCAGGGAAAGAATGAGTTCCCGGTTCATTTCCAACCTCCCGTTACTCTGTGAGCATCCACGTCAGAGTTCTTCGACACAGCGTATCATCGTTTCGTAGTTTCGCAAGGTCCGCGTGCTGACTGTCCGGCCATAGGGGCACGCCGACGGCATCAGCACGAAGCCGCGACCCTCGCCTTGAGTCCCGTCCGCAAGCGTCTTTCGCACGATCTTCTCGAACTGATCCGGTTCGGTGTTCTCGACGTCGGCGATTTCGAGGTTCCCGAACAGGACCAAGGCGTGGCCGTACTTCGCCCGGACAAAGCCTAGGTCCGCATCTCCCTGTGGCGGCGGCTCGATCGGGTCGATCGCATCGGCGCCCATTCGCACCACCGAATCCAGGACGTTCCGAATTCGGCCGTGAATGTGGATGCGAGCGAAGCCGCCCGTGCGGCGGATTGTCTCGACCATCGGACCGGTGTACCGGATGACATATTCATCGAACAGGTGCGGCGGCAGGTACGGTTCCGTCGCGAACTCGGGACCGTAGATCCGCCAGAGGCGACCGGGGAATTGCCGGGCGACCTGCTCGGTTCGATGATGGATGACCCGAGCGTGCTTCTCCAGCAGCCGATGGAACAGACTGCGCTGCGTCATGGCGACGATTGTGAAGTCCCCCATGTTGAACAGGGTGGCCGCCGCACAGAGCGGGTCTTCCGTATCGACCATGACGATGCCTCGCTCGCCCAGGCGCCTCTCCTCGTCGATCAGAGGCGAGACGTCGATCGTCTCGGCGAAGACCTCGTCGGGCAACTGAAGATACGCCTCCACATCCTCATTGCTCTTGAGCAGATGCTCGACGGTCCATACCGTGTCGACGTCGGGATCGCGGCGCATCAGGCTCGTCATGACCCGGCCTGCGATTCGCAGCGTCGTCCGCACCATTCGACATCCCTGGTCGAGATACTGCTCGGTTGTGAAGAACTCGCTGCGAGGCCCCTGGGAAGCGGCCTGTGGCGAATCCCACGCCTGATGCGACTGCGCGCGGACGGGACTTCGCATGCGGATCAGATCGGTCCGCTCCTCCGCCAGCGCCAGCAAGGGTTGCCAGGAGAGATCGCGGTAGATGTTGAACGGGTCGGGATCGGAAGGGTCCATCTTCAGGCCGCCGATCTCATAGAAGCTGACGGCTGGACGGTCGACGGGCCGGCCTTCCAGAGTCGCCATCAGCCTTTCTCTCGACGTCATTCGCATCGCACCTGCCCACGACCGTTACCGACGACTGTCCCTCGGAGATTCTCCGGCAGTATATCATAGCCCCCGGCCACAAGAACACTGCGACGGCCCCGGAAAAGCAAAGGCCTGGGCGCCCATCGTGGAGCCCAGGCCCATATCTATCGCGTTCTTCGACGATTCGGCAGGCGGCTCAGCCGATCTCTTCCTCAATCCAGCCGCAAAGCTCCTGCACTTCCGCCAGCGTGATGTCGCCCATGTGTGCGATGCGGAAGGTCTTGTCCTTGAGCTGGCCGTAGCCGGCGCTGAAGATCGTGTTGTGCTTGGCCTTGACGGCCTTGATGACGTCGCCGACGTTGATGTTGCGGGTGTTCTTGATCGTCGTCAGGGTGTTCGAGGCATACTTCTCCTCGCAGAACAGCTCGAAACCCTTGCCCTTGGCCCAGCCGCGGCAGAACTCCCCCATCTTCTTGTGACGAGCCCAGACGTTCTCGATGCCTTCGTTGACGAACTTCGTGCACTGGTAGTGCAGGCCCATGATGTGCGGAATGCTCGGCGTCACGAGCGTCTGGTTCTTCTCGGCGGCCTTGGCCCACTGGATGAAGTCGAAGTAGTATCCCCGCGCGGGCACGCTCTTGGCCTTCTCCACCGCCCGCTTGCTAACTGCCGCGACCGTGAATCCCGGCGGCAGCGCGAACGCTTTCTGCACCGACGCGAATGCGACGTCCCAGCCAAGCTCGTCGAAGTGGATCGGCTGGCCGATCATGCCGCTGACGGCGTCCACGAAGACCAGCACGTTCGGGTACTTGGCCTTCATCATCTTGCTGATTTCATAGATCGGGTTCATCAGGCCGGTGCTGGTCTCGTTGTAGATCAGCGTGACCGCCGCGTACTTGCCGGAGGCGAGCTGGGCGTCGATCAGCTCGGGCGTGGTGGCCTTGCCCCACTCGACCTTGAGCAGATCGACGTTGCGGCCGCATTCCTTCACCACGTCCGCCCACTTGTCGCTGAATGCGCCGCAGCAGGTGGCCAGGACCGTTTCGTCGGGGTGCACACAGTTGCGAATCGAAGCCTCCCACAGCCCTGAACCGCTCGAGGTCGAGAGGAAGATGTACTGGTCGGTGAACAGCAGCTTCTTGAGCATGTCCACGACCTCGCCGTGGAGCACGCCGTACTCCTTGTCGCGATGGCCCAGCGTGGGCCGGGCAAGCTGCTGGAGGACGTCGTCGCTGACTTTGACGGGACCTGGGATGAAGAGTCTGGGCGGGTTCTTCCAATCTGCCATGTGCGTGCTCCGAAAGAGGATTTAGAGTTTCTGAATCGTCAATCCCGTATACATCTTTGGGAAAAAGTACGTGGATTTGTGGGGCATGCGTTCCCCGGCGTCGGTAACGGCGACGAGCTGACGCATCTTCACCGGGTTGGTGAAGAACGCGACTTGCTTAGCGCCGGCGTCGATCTGCGAGATGATTCCGTCGATGGCGTTGGGGACATCCTTGACGTATTCGATAAAGTCACTGTTGCCCATCCGCTCTTCATCAAGGGCGAGCAACGCCTCCAGCACCAGTTTCTGGAGCACGGAGACGTCGAGCGTCCGCCAGGCTTCGCTCCTTTCGGGTGCGACGGCTGCCATGAGTTGCTTGTCCTTGAGGATGGCGATGCGGAAAGCGCCGTCGGCCATGTAGATTCCAAACGCGACGCGGTCCTTCTGGTGCAGGCTCTTCATTTCCGCCAGCATTTCTCGTCGCGCCTGCGTTTTGTCCTCGTCCTGCCCGGTGAATCGAAATTCGACCAGATCGAAGTTGTCCTGGAGCTTTTGGAGGAACGTTTGCGGCGTAAAACCCTTGATCCCGGCGGCCACGCGGTGGGTCGCCAGGACCACGAGGCCCTGCTGTTTGAGGTTGGTGAAGGCCATCATCTGGTATGCGGCCGCCGGGTTGCCGCTTTCTCGCCAGTAGGTCAGGCCGGTTGTGTAGCGATGGTGCCCGTCGGCGATGATGCAGCTCTTGTCGCCCATCATCTGGCGGATGGCCTCGATCTCGCCTCTGGCGGTGATGGCAAAGAGGCGGTGCCGCACATCCTGATCGTCGACGAAATCGATGAGCGGCTTCTGGGCCCCGGCCTTCTGGATGATGCGGTCGGCGACGCCCTGGGGGTCTTCGTAGAGCATGAACACCAGGCCGAACCGGGCAGCGGTAGCCTTCTTGAGGTTGAGCCGGTCGAGCATGGGCTTAGCGAATACCTGCTCGTGCGGCTTGACGGTCTGCCCGAAATCTTCAAGCTTGCCCAGGGCAATGAACGTCAGACGCTCAAACGCGACACCGTCGATCTCGAAATCCTGTACGTAGCCGTAAATGGCCTCCCTCGTGTCCGGCTTCAGAGCGCCTTGCTGGATCCACTGCGTCAGGTATTCGGCGGCTCGGGTGTACTGGTTGTGCTGCTCGTCGTCGCAGGAGGTCGTCTTGCCCCGGGTGATCCGAACGATGTTGTAAGGGCTCTTCTCGTAAAGCTGCCTCTGCTGATTCGCATCGATGACATCGTACGGCGGGGCGATGCAATCGCCGATGTCGCCCACGACATGCCCATCGAATCGGTATGCTCTGAACGGTTTTACTTCCATTAGCACCTTCTCGGCAGCCTTCCGAAACCACGAATCCCTTGGGCGTTCCACCCTCCCTCGGTCGAGGCCGGAATCGTAGGTCAATGCCGAAGCCGGAAACCCTCTCTGTGTTTCTCCGGGCCTCGAAGCGTCGGGATCATACCCAAGGCCCTTCCATTTGTCAAGCCAGAACGTTGTGCGGCGTGGTTCTCAAGGTAATCTAAGCTGGCAGGACGGTCTTGTCCACCGTGTCTAGATATGTTCTGCAGTGGCCTTAATCCAGCCTTAAGTGACCAATATCGGCATATGCCGCCGAAGAAATTGTGTAATAACGAATTTCTGCGCCTTGCCACGCACTGTTGGCTGTTACCCTGATATCTAATATTGCACTTTCTCGCCGTTTTCGAGGCAGAGCCAGGTGGTGAAGGTGTCCTTGCCGGCCTCGATGAGGATGACGCGTCCTCCTCGGGGGAAGCCATCCCGGCCGTAGGCGTTGAAGCCGGTCGCCCGGCCGTAGATCAGACGGATGCCGTGCAGGGTCCCCTCGTAGTCGTTGACGTGGTCATGCCCGACGAAGGTGCCTTTGACGTCGCCGCGTTCGAGCATAGCGGCGAAGAAGCCGGAGTTGATCTGCGGACAGCACACGCTCTCGTAGCGATAGCCCGCCACGTTCGCGTTGCCTCCGGCCAGGACGTGCTCGTATTCCGGCAGGGGGATGTGGAAGAAGGCCAATGCGGGATAGGGGCGTCCGCCGTTTCCGTCCGCCAGTTTCTTCGAGGTCCGGCGGTACCAGTCGATCTGGTCGGCGTGAATCCAGTCGTAACTGCCCAGCGATTTCTCAGGTGGGTATGCGTTGGAGTCCAGGAAGTAGAGAATCCACTGCGTATGTCCGCCATCGGCCGAGACCACAGGCAGATAGTAATTGCTCACGCCGGTGATGTCTTTCGGGCCCTGCTGCGACACGGAATACGGCATGGACATGACGATGTCCATCAGGCCCCGGCGATCCTTGGTCCCCTCGTCGTCGTGGTTTCCCATGACTGCCGCCCAGGGGATGTGCCGCTCGGCCATGGGCTGTGAGCACAGCTTCATTATCTCTCGCGGCTGTTCCGATGAGCCCAGGAAATCGCCCGTCAGCACCACGAGTTGTGGCTTTTCCACATCCAGCACCTGTCCCATCAGGGCGATGGTCTTGTCGTCCTCTTTGCTGTCCTCTCGCAGGTGCAGGTCCGTGAACTGAACGATCTTGAACTGCCCCTGGGCGTCGAATTGCAGCAGTGTCTTCTTCTCGGAAGTGGATTCGGCCTCGCCCATCGCGACGCCGAACAGAGCGAAAACCAATAACGAACCGACGATCCTTACCGGTGACCGCATCGAAACCTCCCTTACTGCAAGATGCGCCTTCTGGGACAACACAGGGGATCAGGCCCGATGACATCGGGCCGAGTCCTCCATACCACCAGAGAGGCTAACCCATTTCGCTCACCCCGTCAAATTAGAACCCCGTTAGGTAGAGTGTGGTTTCAGGCGGTTCGGACTGGACTTCGGCCCCTCGAACGGCACGATCGCGTGCCAACTGTGACTGTCCTCCCTCCGGCATCCCTCAATTCCGTGGTTGGTGACGAGCGACGGGGTACGAGCTACGACTTCTTGGCGGCGAGGTCGGCGTTGATGGCGGCGGCGGCGATGCGGCCCTGGCCCATGGCGAGGATGACGGTCGCGGCGCCGAGGACGATGTCGCCGCCGGCGTAGACGCCGGGCATGGAGGTGCGGAGGTTCTCGTCGACGACGATGTTGCCCCACTTGTTGAATTCCAGGCCCGGTGTGGTCTGGCGGATCAGGGGGTTGGCCTGATTGCCGATTGCGATGATGACGGTGTCGACGTCGATGCGAAACTCCGAGCCGGGGATTGCCACAGGTCTTCTGCGGCCCGAGTCATCGGGCTCGCCCAGTTCGTATCGCAGGCACTCGATGCCCGTGGCATGAGCGTCGTCGTTACCGATGATCCGCTTGGGGCTTTGCAGGAGATGGAACTCCACGCCCTCCTGTTTGGCGTGATGCACTTCTTCGACGCGGGCGGGCATCTCGCTTTCGGTGCGGCGATAGATCAGATAGACCTTCTCGGCGCCGAGACGAACGGCGGTGCGGGCGGCGTCCATCGCGACGTTGCCGCCCCCGACGACCGCGACCCTCTTCGATGTGGCGATGGGTGTGTCGGCGCCCGAGCCGAAGCTGTAGGCCTTCATTAGGTTGGCCCGGGTCAGGTACTCGTTGGCGCTGTAGACGCCGACGAGCGATTCACCTTCGATGCCCATGAAGCTGGGCAGGCCCGCGCCGACGCCGATGTAGACCGCGTCGAAGCCATCCTCGGTCATGAGCTGCTCGATGGTCCGCGTGCGGCCGACGACGAAGTTCGTCACGATCTGCACGCCCATCTTCTTCAGCGTCTCGATTTCGCCTTGCACGATGGCCTTGGGGAGCCGGAATTCGGGGATGCCGTAGACCATGACCCCGCCGGGCTTGTGAAAGGCCTCGAAGACCGTGACGTCGTGGCCGGCCCTGCGCGTGTCGGCCGCCGCGACGATGCTGCCGGGACCGGAGCCGACGATAGCAACCTTCTTGCCCGTCGATGGCGCAACGGCCGGCACCGTGTCGCGGGCATCTTGCCCTCGAACCGCGGGCAGGATGCCCGCAACACGCAAGGGCGGGACGTCCTCGCCACGGGGCGCGCCCTTGTCTGGTTGGGCGACCAAGTCGGCCCGGTCGGCGACGAATCGTTCCAGCCGCCCGATGGAGACCGCCTTCGAGACGTCTTTGAACTTCAGGCCGACCGTACATTTCTCCTGGCACTGCACCTCCTGCGGGCAGACGCGTCCGCAGACCGCCGGCAGCAGCGAGTTCTCTTTGATGATGTCGAGGGCTTGGCCGTACTCGCCTCTCGCGATGGCGCCCACGAAATCCGGGATCCGAATGCGCACCGGGCAGCCCTGCATGCACGGAGCGGTCTTGCACTGGAGGCAGCGCATCGCCTCGATTCGGGCCTGCGTCTCGGTATAGCCCAGCGCGACCTCGCTGACGTTGCGGCGTCGCGCGTTCGCATCCTGCTCGGGCATGGCCTGTGAAGGAATGTCGAACCGGTCCTTGGGTTTCAGACCGCCCGAGTTCTGTCTGTCCAGCAATTCATTTAGAAGTTTTTGTCGTTCCTGGTCTGTCACGGCAGGGATTTCCTCATATCATCAAAAGCAGGGACCGAGACGTCAATGGGCGGGCCGAGCTATCCGTCCAGGCCGATCCTGCATCGGTGCTGTCGGTATTGCTCGTACGCCTGCTGCTCCTGCTGCCTGTAGGCGTTCATGCGTTTGATCATCAGGTCGAAATTGACGCGGTGCCCGTCGAATTCGGGCCCGTCGACGCAGACGAACTTGGGCTTGCCGTCGACCTCGACGCGGCATCCGCCGCACATGCCGGTCCCGTCGATCATGATCGTGTTCAGCGAGACCTGCGTCGGCACCTCGAACTTCTTCGTCACGCCGCAGCAGAATTTCATCATGATCGTCGGACCGATAATGAAGGCGTGCCCAGGCTTGGGATCGCGTCCGCAGACCTCCGCGAGTGGCTCGGTCACAAGAGCCTTGCGGGCGTACGAGCCGTCGTCGGTGGTCACGACCAGCTCATCGCTGATCCGCGCAAACTCCTCTTCGAGAATCAACCGGTCCTTCGAGCGGAATCCGAGAATGCTGACGACCCTGTTGCCTGCGTCCTTCAGAGCGGTCGCGATCGGCAGGAGGGGGGCGGCCCCGATCCCGCCTCCGACACAGACCACGGTTCCGAAGTTCGCGATGCGCGTGGGTGTGCCGAGCGGCCCCGAAACGTTGGCGATCTCATCGCCCTCGTTGAGATTTGCCAGTTCCGCTGTCGTCTTGCCGACGCGCTGCCAGATCAGTTCGATCGTGCCGTCGGCAGGGTCGGCTCCCGCGATGGTCAGCGGGATTCGTTCGGAGTAATCGTTGCTAATGCTGAGGATGATGAATTGGCCGGGCTGCCGGGCCTGTGCGATCAAAGGGGCTTCAATGCGCGCCCAGAAGACGTCCGGGCCAAGTTCTCTCTTGCCTACGATTCGATGCGACATCTTGGTCGATGGTTGCCTCCGAAGATCGGCGCTCTGCGCTGCGACGAAACCGACCTCGCGTGGTGATATGAAGCACCGTGTCGCGTCAGTCCACGCGACCGGTTGGTTGTCTCATAACAGGTCGTCGATGGCCTTGGCAAGGTCCTTCTTGGCCGTCAGTCCAACCCACTTCTTCTGCACCTGTCCGCCCTTGAACAGGATGATCGTTGGAATGGCGCTGATGCCGAACTCGACCGCGGTGTCGCGGGCGTCATCGGTGTTCAGCTTGCAGATCTTGGCCTTTCCGGCGTATTCATCAGCAAGCTCCTGGATGACCGGTGTAATCATCTTGCAGGGTCCGCACCAGGGCGCCCAGAAATCCACCAGAACCGGGACCTCGGAGCTGTGCACGATCTCGTCAAACGTGGCGTCTGTCAGTTCGATTGCGTTGCCCGCCATGATCCTGTCCTTCCTATGCCCGTTTGCGTTCAGAGCGGTTCGGTCCGAAAAGCGGAGGTATTCTAAGGGGCCGGCGCGGGGTTGTCAATTCCGAAACCCTCATCGGCCGGAGGCGGCGGGCTTTCGAGGGTGTGCGGCTCCTCCGCCGGGACCGCCTTGGAACCCCTTTTGGGGGGTAATTCGAGGATTGGGATAGGCAACTCATCGGAGACCCCGTCCGTGGAATCTTCTTCGCGGAGAGAGGCCTCACGGTCGGCAGACTCGTCTTCCATGTCCTGTGCACCCTCCCAATCCTCGATCTCTTCCGGCTGGAGCGCGGTGTGCCTTGCCCTGGCCGGCAGTTCCTCAATGGGGATCGCGAGTTCTCCGGCAAGCTCAACATCCGACGGGGTCGGGCCTGCCTCGGGCGTCTCGGCCGGTTCTTCCGCGACGGAGAGAATAGCCCTCTGCACGGCCTGTTCGGCCGGCTCGTCGGTCAGCGCCCGCAGATAGATCTGGCTGGGGGTGGTTTCGCTTTGTTCTGCCCAGATGAGCTTGTCGCGAATCAGTTCGAGCATCGCCAGAAACAGCCCGACCATGACGAGGCGATTCGGCCGGCTGTCGAAGACGCGCTCGAACGTCATCGGGCCCTCGGTCTGGAGGCGGTGCAGGATCTCGATCTGGTACAGGTCGATCGGGGTGTCGTCCTTGATGTGGCCCGTGTAGACGGTGTTTCCAATGGCCTTGCAGACGGTGTCGAAGGCCTCCAGCAGGTCCCAGATGCTGACCTGATCCATGTCCACCTCGGGCTCGGCGTCGGGCGCCAGCCGGTCGATGAGGCTGGTCGGGCGGCTGAACCGCTCCTGGTGCTGCTCGGCGGCGGCATCGAGCAGATTGGCCGCGTCCTTGAACTTCTTGTATTCGAGTAGCTGGCGAATCAGTTCGGCCCGTGGGTCGGTGACCTCGTCCTGCGTCATCTCCTCCGGCGTGGCTTTCGGCAGCAGCATGGCCGACTTGATCTCCATCAGCGTCGCGGCCATGACCAGAAAATCGCCCGCCAGGTCGATGTCGAACTGTTTGAGCATCTCGACATACCGCAGATACTGGTCCGTGATCTTCGCCAGCGGGATGTCGTAGATATCGACCTCCTCCTTGCGGACCAGGTACAGCAGAAGGTCCAGCGGGCCGGCGAAGATCTCCAAGTTGACGCGGTAATCAGCCAGGGGACGCTCCCATCATACCTGCTCGCGCAGGATCTCATGAGCCTTTTCGGCGTCCTGTTCGAGCGTCTGGAGTTCGATATCCTGCACCACGGGCGCGCCGGCATAGATGTTCCCGACGTTCTCGCCCATGACGACCGACCGGATGCCATTGTCGTCCAGTTGCTGTTTGGCCAGCCCGGCCTCGATGTAGTTCTCGAACCGGGCCACGGTGACGAGTTTCTCTTCCATGATCAGGCTCCTAACCCAACGGCCTTGCGGGCCTCGACCAGGGTCTGTGCCGCGACGGCTTTCGCGCGGGCGGCGCCGTCTTTGAGCATTTTCCAGACGTCGCCGACGTTGTTTTCGAGCTCGGCTCGCTTCTGGCGGTAAGGCTGGAAATACTCGATGATCAGCTCGGCCAGCCGCTTCTTGGCTTCCCCATAGCCCATGCCTCCGTTGCGGTATCGGGCATCCCATTCGGCCAGTTCCTGCGGCGAAGCGACCAGCTTCAAGAGGGCGAAGACGTTGCACTTGTCCGGGTCCTTGGGGTCTTCCACGGGCGTCGAGTCCGTGACGATCTTCATGATCTTCTTCTTGACGCTCTTCTCCGGCTCGAAGATCTCGATGGTGTTGCCGTAGCTTTTGCTCATCTTGCGCCCATCGGTCCCGGGCACGACCGCCACCGACTCGATGATGTGCTCCTTGGGGATCACGAAGATCTCCCCATAGGCGTTGTTGAACCGCATGGCGATGTCACGGGTCACCTCGATGTGCTGCTTCTGGTCGGCCCCGACGGGCACAAGGTGCGATTTGTAGATCAGGATGTCGGCCGCCTGAAGGACGGGATAGGCGAAAAGCCCGTGGTTTGGCGTAAGTCCTTGGGCGACCTTGTCCTTGTAACTGACGCACCGTTGAAGCAGCCCCAGCGGTGTAACGCAGCTCAGCAGCCAGGTCAGCTCCGTTACCTCGGGGACGTCGGATTGACGCCAGAAGACCGTCTTTTCCGTGTCGAGGCCCAGGGCGATGTAGTCCATCGCCACGTCGAGGGTGCGCCGGGCCATCGCCTCCGGGGGCGGATTGCTGGTCAGAGCGTGGTAATCAGCGATGAAGTAGAAACCCTCATGCTCCGCCTGCAAATCGAGGTGCTGTCGCATCGCACCGAAATAATTGCCGACGTGCAGCCGCCCCGAGGGCTGAATGCCTGATAGGACTCTCAACGGTGCCTCCAAAAGCAAGAACAACAGGACAAAGTGAACAAGGGCATGGAAAAAGCATACCTCCGGCAGGGGCCAGCGTCAAGGCCTTTGGGATTTGCGCCGCCCGGCATCCGGCCGGTCCGCTATGGCGTCCGGGATGCCAGGGTCCATTCGATGGCTCGAGGCAACCCGCATGCCCTGCCGCAGCGCAGACCAAAACCGCGGAAGGAACCTTCCCCGGATTTGCTCAGCGGTATACGACTGAGACCCCACCACGCAAAGTCACCACCGCCGTAGGAAAACACGAAGCAACCGGTCCAGGAATGCGACAACCTGTCCCGTTTCTCCTCGGTTCCAACGCGCAGCCTGGTTTGAGACGGTGGTCACACTGCCCGTTGACGGGTTCGGCCCGGCGTCGTTTCCCGGGACGCGCCACCCGGCAGGGGACCGGACGGGCGAAATCGAATCTC
Source organism: uncultured Pirellulales bacterium (assembly GCA_964575615.1). Classification (GTDB taxonomy): domain Bacteria; phylum Planctomycetota; class Phycisphaerae; order Sedimentisphaerales; family Anaerobacaceae; genus Anaerobaca. The sequence goes on from CAZNSM010000022.1 coordinate 22,409, forward strand.
ACGATCTGCCCAGAGACTTCATGTACCTGCGGGCCTTTTTGAGTCCCATCCGCGAAGCTTTCTTTTTGACAGCTTCCGTCGGGCGGCCCAGATTCGATGCGACCTCTGCCGTAGCATGATTGGGGAACAGCTTCCGGAGTTGCTTGATGTCGTCCGTCGACCACATCCCTTTGACAAGGCTCTTCCTTGCCATATTGCGCCTCCTTTCAACGCACCGAACAAATGTACGTTAAGACATGCATCAAAAATTCTACGGCGCTTTCGACGTCACAAGCAAGAACTTTTCTGCACGCCGGGCAAAAAAACCGGCCGGCGACACGAGCGCATCGGTCGGCACAATCTGGTACGAGGCAATCTCCGATCGGTTCGACATTCAGGCCGGAGCGGCCGGAGGTGACCTGTGAGGCTGCGATGTCGCGACGGCGACGCGCCGGTATCGCCGCCGACGGCACAAGTCGCGACATTCCGGGCCCAGCCGCTCAAACGAGCGCCTTGCGGGCGTTTGGCACAGTGTCCTGGGGCTTGACCTTGTAGGCGACCTGAAGGATCTTGCCCGTCTCGTCGATCAGAAAGGACGAACGGATGATCCCCTGGTACTTCTTGCCGTACATGGATTTCTCCCCCCAAGCGCCGTAGGCCTGCGCGACTTTGTGGTCCGGATCGGAGAGCAGGGGAAAACCCAGATCGTACTTGCCGTCGAATTTCTTCTGCCTGGCCGGCTCGTCGGGACTGATGCCAACGGCAATCGCTCCGGCCTCGGCCAGCTCTTCCATGGCGTCGCGAACGCTACAGGCCTGGGCCGTGCAACCGGGAGTGTCCGCCTTGGGGTAGAAGTACAGAAGGAGCTTGCGCGCCTTGAAGTCTGCCAGCGAGACGGTCCGGCCGTCCTGGTCCTTCAGCGCGAACGCCGGGGCCTTGTCCCCCGCCTTGAGCTGTGCCATTGTGAACTCCTTATTCCGATGCGATGCCGGTCAGCCACCTGTTCAGACTGCGAGCGACCGCCGGAGAGGTCACGCTTGCTGGGAAATACGCTGCGATCGCCTGTTGGTTCTTGCGCCAGGCCCATTGTCCCCCAAAAACAGGTGTATTCTCATGGAGCGGGGCGATGATCCCATTGGTTGTGTCCGATGCAGATGGTGTCACCGGCGTCGATCAGCTCAAAAAGGCGGGCCCGTTCGTCCGGGCTGCGGTTGGGGCAGTGCAGCAGGAGCCTGAGGGTCCCGTCCAGGGCCATCAGGTTGGGATCGGTGTGCGATCGACTGGCGAACGGCCGGAACGGGCCCATCGCCGAATCCGCGACGAGCACCTGCGTACCCCGCACGGTTTTTTCGGGCCAGTCGGGCCAGGGCTCATCGGGCAGCCTGCGACTGCCGTTCATGGTGGCGAACAGATAGTACTTGCCCCCGTAGCGGTGCACCTCGGGGGCCCAGATGTGGCCCTGTGCCCAGAAGCCCGGCCTGATCTCGAATATCGGGTATGGCCCGGTCCACGTCTGGAGGTCTTTGCTGGTCAGCACGGAGGCCCCATTCGCCGTCGAGTCGGCGGGTCTCACGGAACTGGTGACCAGGTAGTACGTCTGCGTCGCCTGGTCCGCCAGGATGAAGGGATCGCGCAGCCGCGTCTCCGCCAGCGTGAAGGTGCGTGGTTGGGAGGCGGCCAAGGCGGGGGTGTTCCCCGCCTCGACAATCAGCCAGCAAAGAATCAGAATCGTGCGAACGCGTTTCCGCACCATCGCGGCCTCCTTTGGCGGCCGGGTGTCACTACATGCTCTGGGCCGGGAACAGACGCACGAGCATGACGCCGTGCCTGGGGACTTCCGCTCCGAACTGGCCACTGAAGACGCCGATGTCCTTCTGCCGCCAGAGGTCCCTGACGCGCATCGAGCCGCTGAGCTTCAGATCGGACCACCTGGCGACGACGGTCTTGGGCGTTTCATCGCGGTTGAACAGACCCACCGCAGTCGAGCCGTCTTCCATCGGCTTGGCCCAGACCTCGGTCGAGCCGTCCTGAGCGACGCGGCCGGCCTGACGGCCCAGCGGGTCCTGGTTGACCTCCAGGACCTCATCGTTCGTCAGCAGGTTCATCGTAAAGTCATCCAACTGGGTCAGATCGCACCCGATCAGCAGCGGCGAGCACAGCAGACACCACAGGCTGATGTGCGTGTACTGCTCGTTCGGCGTCAGACGGCTTTCATGCAGGCTCGGACCCCAGCCGACCTTGCCGACGACCAGCATGTCCGGATCGTTCCAGTGGCCCGGCGACGCGTAGGGCGAACATTCCGCCTGGGCGAAGCCGATGCCGGCCATGCTGCCCCAGGAATCGACGATGTCGCCCGTGGTCCGCCAGCAGTTGCCACCGACCTCGGCGCCCCATTTCCAGACCTCGCCCATGCCGTACTGGCACAGGCTGTAGACGATGTCGCGATTGACGCGGTCCAGGCAGCCTCGCATGAAGATGTACGGCTCTTTCATCTGTTCGAGCGTGGGCCGGCGGACGATGTCGCTATAGCCGCACCAGTCGTATTTCAGGTAGTCGAAGCCCCAGTCCGCGAAGCTCTGCGCATCGTGCAGCTCGTGCTGCCAACTTCCTTCGTAGCGCTGGCACGTCGATGGGCCGGGCGAGATGTAGACGCCGACTTTCAGCCCGAGACTATGGATGTAATCCGTCAGCGCCTTCATGTCCGGGAATCGTGCGTTCGTCAGGATGCGGCCGCACGCGTCGCGGGTCGGCCCGCCGACGATCGGATCGTCGGAGCCGAGCTTCTTCATCCAGCAGTCGTCGATGTTGATGTACTGCCAGCCGTGGTTGACCAGGCCGCTCGACACCATCGCTTCGGCCGCGTGGCGGATCTTCTGCTCGTCGATCGCGCAGCCCCAGCAGTTCCAACTGTTCCAGCCCATCGGAGGCGTCAGCGCGATCGTATCACCTACGACCAGTTTCAGCGTGCATCGGGCCTCGCCGACATCGTTTCGCGCGATCAGCGTGATCGAATGTTCACCCCTTCGGTCGAGCCGGCCCGTGATTTGTCCCGTCTCGGCGTTGACGGAAAGCCCTGCAGGCAGGTTCTCGGCGTGGAAGCCCATGGGGCGCTGCCCGCTGGCGGCGATGGTGTAGAGGACGGGCGAACCCGGCCGGACGCCGAACACCTTGGCACTGTTGATTCGCGGCGCAGGTCCCGGCTTGGGCGTCAGGATGACCGCCTCCTCCTTCGGGCCGTCGATGGTTTCGGGCATCTTCCCGACGACGGTGAACGCCGCATTCGCCCAGTCGGCGTGGTCGTAGTTGATCCCGTCACTGCCGCCACTGACGAGCAGGACCAGCACATCGACGCCGGTGACGTCAACGTCCACCTCGCGAGCCGGCTGGCCCGCTTTCATCGTGCCGGTCTTGAAGACCTCCTCGCCGTCGGCCAGGATGCGGAACTCGACGGTTCCGGATCGGCCGGCCTCGTCGTCCAGGCCGACCAAGGCGGTGAACCGCGTGCTCCCTCCGGCCAGCTTGACGTACAGAGCGCTGTCGGCGTGCGTGCCCAGCCCGCGACCGAAGGTCCGTCCGGCGATTCGCAGGCCGTTGCCGTCCACGGACTTGTCCTTTTGCGGCTCACCCCAGCCCTGCTGGGTCTTGCTGATGTCCAGGTCGGAAAGCCAGACCTTCTTGCCTTGGGTTGTGGTTTCGGCGGCGGCAGCCCAACTGGCGGCAACAATGCCCATGCACAGCAGGGCTAGTACTTGACGGAGCTTCATGGCGGGTCCTTTCAAAACCTTCCGTAACTCGATGGGGCAAGAATATCCGCTCTGGAGGGGGTGTTTCAAGGGTTTTCTCCCAGCACGCAGAGGGATACAGTCCCGCTGTCGCCTCATATTCCCAGATCGTCCTTTTTCACTTCCTTGTGGTTATGCGACCCCTCTGAAATGCCGAAGAACAAGCGAAATGGTCCTGATGCTCAGGGAGGTAAACCGCCATGAACCGTCACAATCTGATCGTCCCGAGGCTCGAAGAGAGCACGTGCCGCCGTCCGGGACCGAGCCGCCCGGTCCTGGTGATTTCCGGCCTCTGCATCGCGCTGGCCTTGGCGCTGACCAGCAGTTTCAGTCCTGCACAGACGTCGATGGAGCTGACTCGCTGGAAGGAGTTCTCGTACGGCAAGGAGACCCGGGTCGTCGGCAGCCGGATGACCGCCCTTGAGGCGATCAATCGCACCGGCTTTGTGGTGGTCGGCGACGGGGATTTCGCCCGCCTGAATGGCTGGGTCGTCCACACCAGCTCGCCCGACGGCAAGCAGTACTATCAGGGTTTCGTCGTATACGATTTTGAGGACGGTTCGAGCATTCTCGCCAAGGTGGAGGCCTCCGGCCAGCCCGGCGCCAAGCAGATCGGCACCATCGTCTTCGTCGAGGGGACCAAACGCTTCAAGGGCATCACCGGCCGCGGAACCATCTCCTCCTGGATGCCCGTCCAGTGGGACATGTACACCGAGGTCGACGCCAGCTTCTCCGCCCCGAAAAGCTGACCCGGCCGGTCGGGCAAATCAAAGATCAAACATCAAAATGTAAGATTGAGGAGGTCATCCCGATGGACATCGGGATTCCGCTATCTTAATCTTTGCTCTTTGATTCTTTCACTTCGTGAACTTTCAAAAAGTCCGTTACCAAAGGCTTGTTGGGCGCACTATATCTATAGAAGGGCAACGTGAAGCAGTTGACGGTTTCCAGTTGTCAGTTGCCAGCGAGCCGGGACCTGCCAACTGCGATCTGCCAACTGTGATCTGACAACCGAGAACTGCGAACCACCATGGACCTTTGTTTAAACCAGACCGATGCCGGACAGGAGGGACGAGGCGATCGAGTGCCCGTGTCCCTCGTGACGAAGGACGACAGAAGCGCAAACGCGGACCGTTTGCGTGCTCACACGCCCGGGCGTGATTGGACATAGACGGATCGTTTACCCAACCCAAAGACGGGGCGCCCCGTCGCATTACCGACCAGCCACGGCACGGAAGAAGAAAGGGCTGCGAGTAGTCCCGCAGCCCCGTTGTCTCACGTGACATGCTTGGCCGATGCGCCTAATCATCGGTGTCATCGAACGTGATCAGGTCGTACTCAAATAGATACTCGGTAGGATTCCAGCCGATCATTCGTGTGCCGCCCTCTGGATTGCAGTCCACGTCGGCTGCCGGAACGAGCCAAAGCTTGGCACCTGTTCCGGAGTTTTTATCCGCTGTCGCCGGAAGGTCACCGGTATCAACGGACGCCGCGATGTGGACATTGCCGCCGCCATTGGCCGTTGCGCATCCCAGGCAGATTAGCCCCGTGCCCGGCCAGGGATCAGGGTAGTAGATCAGACAATAGTCAGCTCCCGCTTCCAGGCCGTGGCCGTTGAAGACGAACTCGAATTCCGGCCCAGAGAGGTTGTACGTCATCTTGCCCCAGGCACCGCCCTCTATGATCTCCCAGGTGACAGGGTCTTTCTCGAAAAGACTCAGGTGGCCAACGTTCGATTTTCCAGCCGGTCCCGTGGGCCCCCCGGCAATCATCGGCAGTGTGACCAGCAAGCTGAGTACGATGCTCCAGAATAGCAGCTTTTTCATGGTATGGCCTCCTTGCTTCTTGACACTGTTCCTGTGGACATTTATTGCCCTCTGTCTTGCAGAGGCTTACCCGCAGGCTCGCGTATATGCCTCCTTTCTGGCCTCGACGGGAAACTGGAAATACCATCGCTGTGCACCAGGAATACCACATGCGCGCCAACTGCCCAAGCCCGTGTGGGCCGGGCGCACGTAGCATATGTGGACAGAATCAATCTCTATCTGCCCGCTGGCAAGGGGCGCCTGGGTGCCAACGGTGCTCATGGCAGCAGTCCTT
>CAZNSM010000022.1:28369-45634 GCA_964575615.1 uncultured Pirellulales bacterium
CTGCCCGCTGGCAAGGGGCGCCTGGGTGCCAACGGTGCTCATGGCAGCAGTCCTTTGCTACACGGCCGCTCGCCTCAATCCCTCATCGATTCGAATCACACCTACCGCGTGCTGAAGGCGATGATACGCACCTGCCTGGCGTCGGTTCAGGAAATGGCCATTGTGGAAACTACGTATTTTTGCGGAGGCATCAGGTGCTGCGAACCGGATGCAAAGTGCAGAGAGCAAGCATCAAAATGGCGGAATCCCGATATTCATCGGGATGACTTCCTCAGTCTTGCCATTTGATTTTAGAAGTAGTAGGCCAGTTCGAGGCGGGCGAAGTCGTCGTCTCGCAGCTCGTGGAGGACGCTGTCGTTCGCGCTGTCGAGGAAGAACCAGGCATCGAGGATCAGTCGCCAGTTGGCGCCGAACCGCCGGCTGGCCTCAATGCTCAGGGCGTTCTCGGAATGCTCCGTGTCCTGCGCGAACCCCACGAGCAGGTGCGTGCTGGCGGCATCGTTCGGCGTCAGACGCATCCCGACGAACAGGTCGTTCTGGAAGATGGTCTGTCCGCCGTCATCGCGGTCATTGTAGGCGTACTCGCACAGCAGGCCCATGTCGGCGTTGCTGCCGCCGACGCCGACGAAGGTGTACTCGAACCCGCCGGTGGCGGCGAAGTAGTCCTGGAAGTACCCGTTGCGGAAATAGGCTTCGAGCTTCCACAGCCAGTTCCCGGTGGCGTACTGGACGTCGGCCCCGAACTGGTTGATCTGCTCATAGAACGGGATCAGCTTGAAATCGTTGACATCCTCGGGGTCGATCAGCTCGGGCGGCACGAGGTCGGGCGTCGCCAGCAGGGGGTCCCGGCTGGTTCCTCGAAAGACGTAGACGCCGAAATCCAGGCCTGCGAAGGTGCGGCTGTAGCGCGCGGCCACGTCGATGTTTCTCTCTTCGGAGCTGCTCTCGTAGATGGTGTCGTCGAGGTCGACCACCCGGTTGGTGCGCAGGCGGCCGCCCCGGCCCGGGAACGTGCGCTCGCGAAAGTAGGGCATGAGGAAGAAATCGAGAGTGCCCCAGCTCGGCGAGATCGAGAACTCGAGCATGGGCTGGCCCAGCTTGTCCTCGCCGTCGATGTGCTCGATCAGATCGGTCTGGTTGATGATGTCCACCAGGTGAACGAACTCGGTGGCGCCCCAGAAGACTTTTCCCACGCCCAGGCGGACGAACCAGTTGTCCTGCCGGTAGAGGTAGTTCAACTCGCGGATGTCGGCGTGGGTGCGGCGGGAGTCGGCGGTGTCGAGCCGCCCGAACGGCACGAACGTGAAGCTCGATCCGTTCTCCCAGGCGTGGTAGTACTCCGGCTGCGCCGCGATCGAGGCGTTGTCCCGGTCCTGGCCCCGGTACAGAGGCTCGTTCAGAAAGCCCCGGCCTTCCACGGCAATCCAGCCGGACAGTTCCCCGGCGCCTCCTGCCGTCCAGGCCGACATCCCTATCGCCAGCGCCGCCATCCATGTTCTCATGCGCATCCGTTCACCTCAATAGCGTCAGACTGTGCCTGTCGAAGTCGATTTCCTTCAGCCCCGTCCCGAAAGACAGATTCGACCAGACCAGGATCGTGCTCTTGCCCGTCTGATGGTTCACCATCTCCATCTGCCGCGGCCGCCAGAACCGGTCCAGGTGCTTCTCGTAACCCTTGAACGTCAGCGTCTTGAGACGCTCGTTCTTGCGGTCGTAGTAATCAACTTTCAAGGTCCTGTAATGCTCCTTGTCGAGCCACGCCACCTGACGGGAGTAGCCGGAGTTGGCCCGGTCTACCGGGACGCGTTCGATCACGTAGCAGTCGTTGCCGTCGTAAGCCTCGTCGCGCAGCCACCGGTAGGTGTGCTTCTCCAGTTCCTGGGTCGCGATGTCTTCGTAGGAGAACTCGCTGCCCATGAACGAGCCGGACTTGTTCTGGGCGGCGATGCGCCGAATCCGGTTCAGGGCCGGCAGAAAGAGCCACTGGTCGTCGTCCGCCTGCTTGTGCGTGTGGGTCAGCAGGATCGTCCCCTTCACGTCGGCCGGCGTGTCGAAGATGCACAGACTTCGCGTGCCTTCGCCGGCGACTTCGAGCGTGCGGATGCGAATCTCCCGCTCGCTGGTCTGGCCCTGCCGGTTGCGGAGCACCATGCGGAGGTTCGCGACGCTGTCGCCGTATCCGTTGTTCAGGCGGTCCGCCTCCTTCGCGATGGCCAGCCCCCGCTCCTCGGGGGAGGGTTCTCCGCCGGCGGGATACGCCGCCCGTGCGATCATCATCGCGATGTACAGCGCGACCGGAACATTGACTTTGTACTTCATAGACAACTCACCTGCGGATCCATCTGCGGTTCACGGACAGCGGCCAGCTTACCATCTCCGCGATCGAATCGCATCAACAAAGTCGGGGAAAGGAAGAAGTCCACCAGCAGGGCCAGGCCGATCACCATCGCGCACATCAGGCCCATCTCTTCGCTCAGCCGGTAGGGCGAGACGGTCATGACGCCGAAGCCCGCCACCAGGACGACCGTCGTGATGCCGATGGCCGAGCCCACCATGTGGAAAGCGCTGCGCACCGCCTCTTCCGGCGTCAGCCCATCCACCTTTCGGGCCTGGAAGTACTTGATGAAAAAGTGAATCGTGTCATCGACGATGATGCCCAGCGTCATGGACAGCACGACCGACAGCGCCAGCCCCACCTGCCCTCTCGTCATTCCCCAGATTCCGAAGGCCAGGAACGGCGGCATCAGGTTGGGAATCAGGAACAGCACGACGAACTTGAGGCTTCGCAGCACGAACACCATGATGCACGAGATCGTCAGGATTTCGCCCAGCGACGCCAGCAGCATGCCCCGGATGTTCCGTTCGGTAATGTGGGCCCAGGCCAGGGACAGGCCGGTGCCGGCCGTAACCATGGGCGCGGGAGCGTTCTCCGCGAGCCACCGGCCGGCGGCTTCGTCCATCGCCCGCAGCTCGGCCGCACTCATGCTCTCGAACGTCACGGTGAATCGCGACGCGGCGCGGTCGACGTCGATCACGTTGTTCAGATCGTGCCCGAACGGCAGGGACAACTCGTAAAAGAGCAGGTACTGGGCCGCCAGATCGCTCTGCTCGGGCAGCCGGTAGAACCGCGCGTCGCCGCCGTTCATGTCCCGGTTGAGTCGCTTGAATGTGTCGATGAGCGTGGTGACATGGACCACCTTGGGCTGTTGGCGGTACCATGCGGCAAACCGGTCGACCGTCGCCATGTATTCGGGGTCCGTGATGCCGCCGGACCGGCCGGAGGGCAGGGAGTACTCGATCACGTCCCAGCCCCGCAGGTTCTCGATCATGAAGTCGGTCGCCCGACGGAATGCGAAGCTGCGATCGAAGTACATCAGGAAGTTATCGTCGAGCGTGATCCCGAACCAACCGAGGCTGCACACCACCGTCACCGCGAGCATCGCATACACCACCGGTTTCCGTCGGCGAATCACGAAATCCGCCAGCCAATCCGGATTGACCCATAGGGCCCGAGCCCGGCTCAGCCTCGTCGAGACGGGCAGCACCGCCATCATCGCAGGCAACAGGAGGATCGAATTGACCATGTCGATCACAACGCCGATCCCCACGATGTTGCCCAGGTCGCGGAACGGCGGCGACTCGGAGAAGTTCATCGTCAGGAAGCCGATGACGGTCGTGATGCTCGTCAGGCACACGGCCTTGAGATTCACCTGCACCGATTTGGCGACCGCCGCGTGTTTCGAATACCCATGACGAAGGTAGTGAAACATCGTCGTCAGCAGGTGGATGTTGTCGGCGACGGCCAGTGTGAGCATCAGCACGGGAGCGCCGACGGAGACGGCGTTCATCGGTACGCCCAGCCATCCAACCAGGCCCATCGCGGCCGCCAGAGACAGCACCGTGACGGAAACCGCCGAGAATGTCCCATAGAAGGACCGCAGCGAGATCCCGACCAGCGACGACATCACGAGGAATGCGATCGGGCCGAGGGTGAACAGGTCGCGCCGGCTGGCCTCCGCGAAGGCCTCGTCCATGATGACCGAACCCGTGAGGTAGATGTCGATATCGGGGTGACGCGTCCGGAAGTCATCGAAGATCCTGCGGGCGTGCGCGGCGATCTCCGACGTGGGCGTGGGGCTATCCTGCGGCGCGACGAATCCGACATAGACGCCGGCCACGTGTCCGCGCCGGGACAGCAGCAGGTCCACGATGCCCGTCTCGGACAGCGCCTTGCGTCGAATCCTCTCCAATTGCGCCTCGGTCAGCGTGTTCGGATCGGGCACCAGGTCTTCGACGATCACGTCGTCGCCCTCGGCCCGCATACTCTGATAGTTGGTGATCGAGTGAACCGCGGCCGACCGGGGCAGTTGCCATCCGGCCTCGGTCAGCTCGGCGACCGCCGTGAGCGTCTCACGCGTGAAGATGTTTCCATCCCGCGGGGCGACGAGGAAATCCACGCTCTGTTCCCGGCTGTAGGTGTGTTCGAGGGCCTTGAGTCTCTGGTAGTCGGGATTGTCCGCCCCGAAGAACACGCGTGTGTCGTTGCTGATCTGGATTCGCGTGATCCCCGCGGCGCAGACAAGGATTGTCGGCACCGTCAGCAGAATGATCCCCCAGCGGTGTCTGACCACCCATTCCCCCAGATGGTTCTCGATCCATGTCATGCTGCGCCCTGCCCTGTCACGGGACTTCCGTCGGAGTCGTTGCTGCCACCCACGTGGTGCTAATGAACCCCACACTGTAGCGGGACTCTGCGGATCGGACAAGTCTTTTCGCGACGACGCAACGAGTTCGTCGCAAGGTGGTTGAAAGAAGTGTGTTACTGCGCTGCGGGGGCGCGCAGTCGCTGGATCAATGGCGGCAGCAGATCATATCGGCTCAGCCGCACTCCCAGGGCGCCTCCGCCTGGATGCAGTTCCACGAACGGCGGTTCCGGCGAGAGGCCGAATCGGCGATAGAACGCCGCACCGAGAAATCGCTTGACCTCGCTTGGAGGAGCCTTCTGCGTGTCGATGTGCACCTGGAAGTAGTCACCCTGCCCAGCGGCGTTGACACGCACCGCGACCGCATCCGGTCCGAATGCCCGATGGAGCATCGCCTCGGCCAGGTCGATCAGCGCCAGTCCGCGAAAGAAGTTCGATCCCTCCAACCGGCGGAATTCAGGTGGACTGTCGAGCGCCAGCGATGCGTCGTCCAGCTCCCGGTTGTAGTCGAACGGCGCGGCGCCGCAGTATTCCAGCCAGCGGTCCATCAGCTCGGCTCCGGCGGCGCCGTGTTCCCACGCCAGTGGCCCTTCCATCTCTTGCCGGCCGGGCAGGCGATCGGGGACGATGTCCACGCAACGATCCCCTCGTTGCGACCGCGTGACGTATTCGATCCATTGGTCCGGATGGTGGATGAGGTAGAAACACTTGGCGACTTCGCCGAAGAGGTAGGCGACCATCGCGCGCAAAGGAACGCCGGTCTCTTCTACAATGGTCCCGGCGGCGGTCGTGCGCCGCAGCACGGGGTCCCGCCAACCGGCGAAGAGCGCCGCGAGCGTCGCATCGGCCTTTCGCCCGGCGGCCCTCCGGTCGATGTGTTCCACTTCGATGAGCTGCTCAACGTACCAGTCGCGATGGGTGGTGGCCTTCTCGCGAAGCTCTTCCTGACGTGCCAGGAGCGGCAGCTCGCGCAGAACCGAGCAGATCCAGCGGCGACTCTCATCAGACAACAGGCCGTCGTCGACCAGATCGTCCTCGATCTTCCGGAAGAAATCGGTGTCGAGCGGCAATTGTGTCAGCAGGGCGGCCAGCTCGGCGGCCTTGCCTGTCATCTTTCGCGCCTCTCCCGTGGTCGGAGGGCCGGGCCCGACGATTTCGGCGTACGCTCCCCACGACCATCGCCAGGCGCTGCGGTCGCGCTCGACGCTGTAGGGGAAGATGATCGCAAATCGCTCGGAGGGAACCGGATATGTCCCGATGATCCGATAGTTGTCTCTGGGATTGGAGGAGATCAGCGTTCCCTGTCCGGCACGTCCTTTCTGCTCGGTGGCCTGGTCGAGCGAACCGGCGCGAACGCCCGTGCCATATTCGGCCTGGCAGGCCAGATGCACGAGCATGTCCGGCGGGATGCCGATCTCATACAGCGCGTTGATCGCGTTCTTCGTCGCGACGGTTACGGCCGAGGAACTGGAAAAGCCCCCTTGCGGGATGTTTCCCGTGCAGACCAGCCGCAGACCGGTGAAGCGGTCGCGACCGAGATGCTCGCGGACCTTGGCGCCCAGGTTGCCGCGGCGCAGCGTCCGCAAGGACGCGATGGCGTTGCCCACGAGGGCAAACGGACGCCGCATGTTGCTGCTGACCCAGCACGACGGCGGCGGCAACGGCAGACCCTTCCGACGGCGCCGTTCGAGTTCCTCATCGCTGAAATATCCCAGCGACAGCAGCAGCGTCTCGCTCATGTGCGTGCCGAAGGCCTCATAGGCGTGCAGGTCCGAGATGCTTTCGTCGGGATACATGGCGCTGTTGTCCGACGAGATGGCATTGACGTCCTCCCGATACTCGCGATTCGCGGGGAAGAGACAAATCTGCCGATTCTCCGCGCGTTGCACGAGCAACGCGATCTGTTCGCCGCCGGAGGCCGCGCCGGCCCCGATGGGCATTTGCCAGGCGGGACCAAAGAAGCGGACCATGTCCGGGTGCATGAAGGCGATTCGCAGACGGCCGCCGGAGACGCCGATCCCCACCGGACGGTCGGGCTTGAAGCCGAGCCGCTCTTCGTGCGCGAGGTTCAGCAGTTCCTCCAGTTGCCGCGCGATCGACAGGACCTGTTCGGCAGGGCGGTCCGCGCAAATCGCGCCGGCCACCTCGTCAACCTCTCGCTCTTCCGGAAACGGCAGACGGCCGCTCGACGCCACGATCGCTTCCAGGAGCGTCAGGTCCTCCGGCCGTGTCACATCCGAGCACAGCAGATCGTACTCGGGATCGGTCACCGTGGTTGTGATCGTGCGGATCTCCCCGCGTTCTCGGCTGATCGCCTCAATCATGTCGGTCAGATAGTACTGGCCCTGCGCGTTGGTGTTGGTCAGGTCCTGGAGGTATCGCAGGAGGGTGGCCGCGCGGGCGACGTAGAGCGGGCAGTTGCCTTCGGTCAGTTCCAGCAGGGCCTGACGCCGGACCTCGTCCGGCTCGGCGGCGATGTCCCTCTCCTCGATGATGCGGATGACCCGCCCGTATTCGTCTCTGAGCACACGGCCTTTGCCCCGGTTCTTAGGCGGCTCGTACTGCGCGGTCAGAAATGTCAGGTCGGCCTCCCGCCTTCCCGTCTGGTGTGTCTCCCACAGGCGGCGAAACACCGGCGACGGGACGATGCGGTCGCCCATCGTGATGACCAGCGGGGGATTGGCCTCCAGGAGCCCGGGCGTCATCAATGCCTCGAAGGCGGCCAGGGCCGTCCCTCCGGCCGGATCGTTCGAGAGGACGTACGTGTTGTCACCACCCAGTGCGGCACAGACTTCCTCGTGCCGATAGCCGACCACACAGATGACCGGCGAGCGGTGGAGCCGGCGAAACGCATCAATCGAGTGGCGCGCCAGCGGCGTTCCGTGGAGCGGCTGGATGCACTTGGGGGCCTGGCCGAATCGCGTCCCCTTGCCGGCCGCCAGAATCACCAGCACCGGCGCTCCGGACCGGATGCCTCCAAGACCCCTGAGACTGTCCGGGTTGAGCGTCCTGTCGACGCCGGGCTTGACAATATCCCGCAGCCGGCGAATCAACGCCCGCCCCGATCTTTCTCCGTCCGTCATGCACTTCCCCTGGAAAACCACCGAGCCGGCCTGTCCCGCCATCTGGCCGGGCCGCGCCGCGCAGAATGGAGGCGGGGGGATTCGAACCCCCGTCCCGAGATGTTTCAAGCCAAGCGTCTACATGCGTAGTCGTTCTTTTGGGATTTCGCCTCCCCCAGCGCCGAGCGACAGGCTCTGAGATTGGCTATTCCGGTGCGATTTCGCCCTCGCGGCCCGGACGTCCGAAAGGGCTGAGCCTGCTTTTTGGCGCCCTTGCCAGGCTCACAGGCAAAGCCTGACAGGACGGGTGGCCTAATTAGGCCGCCATGCGCAACTGAGAGTTGCCATTTAACATTTAGGTGCCGGATGATTAACCAGGCCAACCGGCGTCCTGGGCATGCAACTTGACCATCCGTCATCCGGTCGAAGCCATTCGCCCCCTATTCACTTATCCGGGAGAACCTCTGCAATCATCGTCAGATACTGGGTCTGAGTGCAGCTACTATCATAGCATCATCTCGCCTCTTGTGCGCCCTTCTTCTTGGTCTTGCCCGCTGGCTTGGTCGCCGAAGACGACTCGACGATTCTGAACACAGGTATAGTCAGAGGCGGCAGACCCATGCGCGCTACCGTATTCTGAACGAACTCGCGCCAGTAAGGCCATGCATTGTAGATGCCGTTGAGATTCGCGAACTGCTCGAAACCCTCCTGTGTCAATCCGTCGAAGCTATCTGCCTGATAGGTCAGGGCATAGGAAGCGTTTATGGTCAACACAGGCTCCGGAGCCTTCTCTTCAAGAGACGCCTCAAAGCGGAACCGTGCAAGGACAACAATGATTCTCTGGTCTTTGTTGAGTTGTACATCCGCTGAGGTCCCGATGTGATAGCTCTTCTTGCCCGCCATCGCAGCTGGCTTTTGTTCGCACCCGCAACTCATCAGGCGGACGTCCCTGATCTGAACGCGATCAGACACGAGCAGGCCAGGGCTGATGCCGGGTTTCTTCTTACCGTGTTGCACAGCCTTCTTCTTTGCCACCATAGTCTACGCCGCCTTAGCCAGTTCGTCCGCTTCCTGCCTCTGGACGGCCTCATAGCTCGATGATTCCGCCGGAAGGCTGCCGACCCAAGTCCAGTCGTTTTGCGCGATCGACACGGTGCCGTCCAGGATGTCATTCATTTCGATCTCAATTGGCACCGCCGTGACTTTCAGTCTTGCATCCAGAGCGAAAAGAAGATCGGCTATGGTGGTGAGACGCATGTTCTGGTCACCGCTCAGCAACTGCGTGATATTGCTCTTGCTCACCCCTGCGATTTCGGCCAGTTCTGCCTTGCTAACACCCTTCTCATTCATGATCCTGCAAATTTCCTCAGTCACCTCAAAGATCAGGTCCTCCCGAAAATACAGTCTCTGCCCGTCACGATCAGACAACAACTCTCTTATGAAGTTGTCTCCCATGGTCCTTTCTCCAACGTTTGCCCATCTATCTCGAAAGCGAGATATGCTCGCCCATGATATCTTCAGCGCAGTCGATCTGACGCCCAGGCGTGTTGCCTGTTTCCTTGTCAAAGCCATGTGTTAGGTACCACGTCTTGTTCATCTGGAAACACAGCACCCTGACCTTGGGGTGTACCTTGAATTCATATATCTTCCCACGGAGATGGCGAAAGCGCTCCTTATTGAAGATCCTTCCAGTCTCCGCAATTGTCCTGAACGATTTTGACAGCTTTGCCTGATCGGACTGTTGCAGCTTCTCAATATACTCCTTTGCGGGCCTGTTGCCATTCGCGCGACGAGCGTAAGCTACACTTGCGCATCGACCCTTGACTATAGGATCATATTCGAAATCTATCACGGGTTTGTTCGGCATTTCTGGGCCACTGGTTTAATTATAACTTAACTTTTTGGCCAGTCAACAGCAATTCTGGAAGATGCTCGCACTTTTTCCGGTTGCCCGCTCAAGTCCTGCTCACAGAACCTCTCCTCATCATATAGTAGTTCCCCTCGCGTTGTCAACTATATGGTGAGCTATGATCGCTGTTTCTCAGATTGCTGGCCAGGGATGCTCTCTTCGTACCCCCCAAATGCAGGGAAGTTCTCATCGGCGGACGTAGACCTCGTAGACGTAGTTGACCTGCCTTTCGGTGGCCGGGGGCAGGTCGACGGTCCAGGTCAGCTTCGAGAGGCCGTTCATGCGGCCCAAGCCCTTGGCCAGTTTCTCCTGCCTGGCGGCCGGGTCGGTCGACTGGACATCGCCCGAGAGGGTCTTGGTGATCTCCAGTGTGATGGCTTTGTTTTGCGTGTTGAGGATCGATAAGTCGCCTCGCACGGTGATCTGGTCGAAGGTGTCGCCGTACATGCGAATGGCCTCCCGTTTGCGGCTGGTCTCCAGTTCGATCTGCTCGGCCTTGACGCCCACCGCGCGGGTGATACGCAGGATCGCGGTCCCGCCAGGCGGTGTGTATTTGAGCGTGTCCTGGCCGAGGAGGGCTCCGGCCTTGACCGTCTGTCCCGGTGCAGTCGTCCACGGCACCGCGGTTGTGTTGGTCAGCCGCAGATTGTGCCAGACTTCCTGTTCGTCTTCCGCCTGTGGATCGCGATCGCGACTGTAGGAATAACGGCCGACTTCGTCGACGTAATCGGGCAACTCCCATTGGTAGATGTGCTCGCAGGGGACCGTCTCGGTGAACAAGGGGATGTACGCCACCTGGCCCCGGTCGAGATCGATCCTGCCGGCGGGGTAGAGGAACAGGTCTTCGGCCACCGCCCCGACCTCCGCCGCACCATACTCAGGTCCGGCCATTCCGGCGCCGCCGTACATGACATTCTGGGTGACGACCGCCGCCGCACGGCCACGCGGCATGTCAGGCTGGTTCAGGCTTTGCAGGAATTGGGCCAGAGTCTGTCGCAATCCGATCGGGCTGAGGATATCAGCGAATTGCAGATGCGGGAAGCCGGTGACCAGTTGGGCCGCGACGTCCTTCAGCTCGCACGCGTCGCTGATAACCAGGGCCTTGGCCGAGATGCGCGCCTTGCCTTCCTCGGTGATGTCCACGAGGTAGCTCGGCGCCCACGTGACGCCCTTGGCAAGGAAGGTTACCGCGAGCTTGAGGCCGTCGGCGGCCCGATTGAGCCGCACGTCGAGCTCGGTTTGCCGGACCGAGCGAGGCACCTTCTGCTCGGCAGAGCTTCCCGTGAACGTCACGCCGGTGACGGCTCGCGGATCGACTCCGACGAGACCGGACTCGGTCTGGATCGTCATCAAGGCCGCCGGCTGCTGAGGCGCCCTGTAGTCATAGCCTCTGGCCGGCCCGACCGGAGATCTGGGAGGATAGAGTTCGTCCTGGTTTGGTTGGCGGTCCTGGGCGAAGTAGGTGATGACACCTGTGATCTCCCGGTCGCCCAGCGCAATTCGCGCGCTGCGCCCGACGTTGGCCCGGAGCAGTTCGGGGATCGTGATGGCGTCCTGCGTCTCAGCGGATTCGACGTCTTTCGCTACGACAGAGGTCAGGTCGACCTCCGCCGGATACGAAATCCAGAGCGTGCCATGTGCCGGCGCCGCCGGCAGGGCGATTCGCAACTGGGTCTGTCCGGCTGGACAGGTGATCTGCCCCGTGAAGAAGCCCAGGCCGTTCTTGAACAGGGCCACCTGCTCGATATCCAGCGACATCGCCGGTGGCGGGCTCTGCGCCAGCGCCTGAATCGTCAGACCGAGGGTGACAAGAAGAACCGACCGATGCGTGTTGCACCTCATGGCATTGACTCCTTTCCGCCTGATGAATGACATCCCGTACTTTTCCCGGCGACCGCCGCACTCAATCTGATGCAGATGCTATGATGAGGCTTCGTGCAGGCAAAGCAAAATGTCCGCAAAAAGGCGATGGACGCAGCGGGGGATTCGTCGCTATGGTCACCGTTTGTGGTTTCGTAGGATGGGCTTTAGCCCATGCGGCATCTGAGGCCTTGAGGAGAACGCGACGTGGACGTCTGGAACGAACCCGGTGGGGTGCTGCGGCACTGCCTGAAGTGCGGTGCGGCGGCCTTGCGTCTGATCGGGAGCAAGCAGCTCTATTGCGACGCTTGCGGCTTCGAGTTCTATCTGAACCCCGCTGCGGCCGTCGCGGCGTTGATTCCCGATGCAGAGGGACGGCTGCTGATTGTCGAGCGGGCCCAGGAGCCCCGAAAGGGAACCTGGGATCTGCCGGGTGGGTTTGCCGATCCGGGGGAGTCGGCCGAGGAGTCTCTGCGGCGGGAGGTCCGCGAGGAACTGGGACTGGAAATCACCCATTTGCGATATCTGTGCTCGTTTGCGAACCGCTACGAGTACATGGGCGTGCGATACGCGACCATGGATTTGGGGTTTGTCTGCGATGTCCAGGGCGCGGGTGCGGCCCGCGTTGCGGAGGCGGAAGTTGCCCGGCTGTTGCGCATCCGGCCCGAGGAGATCGATCTGTCCCGGTTTGGCTTCTCCTCGGTGGCCCGGATCGTCGAGCGGTATCAAGCCGACAGTGTCCGGTAGCCCATTGTCTGGCGCGATACGCCGTCCCGAAGCCCACGGCGATTCGTGTTGCATGCACCGCGGCAATGTGATATAAAAAAGCCCAGAGGAGTTCCGTTCGCGGCCGACGGGGGGCAGGCTGTGATCTGAGAGAGTGGCATGTCTTCGTTGTGCGGTTTCGAAGGAGGATCATTATGGGCAGACGACTGACGTATCCATTGTGTTTCTTCTTGTGGTTTGCGGTGTTGTCGGCAGATGTTGCACGAGCGGCCGACGCGACTCTGGTCGGCTACTGGATGCTGGATGAAGAGTCCGGCCTGATTGCGGCCGATTCGAGCGGCAACGGCAACGACGGGACGTTGTCGGGAGACGTCCAGTGGCAGCCTGCCGGAGGGATATCGGCCGGGGCGCTGCTCTACGGTGGAACGAACACCGCCCACGTTGAAGTCTCTGCGGCCGGGCTGTCCGCTTCGGCCGGGACCATCATGATGTGGGGTAACCTCAGCGAGCCGCAGCCGTCGCAGACGCGCTACTTCTTCGGACACACCACGCAGCCGTCGTACAACAACCGCATCCAGTTGTACATGGACGGCAGCAACACCGAACTGGATCTCGGATTGGGCGGCGCCCACGCGGTCCGGAGCAACATCCGAATTCTGGAGACGCAGAGGTGGTATCACGTTGCGCTGACGTGGAACAACGGCAGCTACGTCGTGTACATCGACGGCGAAGAAGCGGCGGCCGGAAGCTATTCGGGACTGAGTGCAATCCACGACTTCCTCTGGATCGGCAACGACGGCAACCCGGTGTCGGAAGGAACCGAGGCGTTTGGCGGCCTGCTCGATGAGGTGGCGATCTACAGCCGGGCGCTGCCACTGGAGGAAGTCCAGTATGTGATGAACGGCGGCCTGCGGGAGAAAGCGACGGCGACCGAGCCTCAGCCGGACGACGGCGCGGTGGACGTGCGCCGCGATGTGGCGCTCGCTTGGGTCGCCGGCAAGTATGCCGCTGCCCACGACGTGTACTTCGGGACGGTCCGGGGCGACGTTGAAGCGGCCAACCGGGCCAACCCGATGGGGGTGCTCGTCAGCCAGGGCCAGAGCGATACATCGTATGCTCCGGCTCCCGGCGCGCCGGGACTGGAGATCGGGCAGACCTACTACTGGCGCATCGATGAAGTGAACGCTGCGCCGGACAACAGCATCTACAAAGGGGACGTCTGGAGCTTCACCGCCGAGCCGATGGCCTATCCGATTGCGGGCGTGACCGCTACCAGCAACGCAACGCCCGTGGAAGGCCAGGTGCCGGACAACGCGGTCAACGGCTCGGGTCTCGACGCCGGCGACTTGCACTCGACGCAGGCTAACGACATGTGGCTCGGCGCCCCCGGTGAGGGCCCGGTGTGGATTCAGTTCGAGTTCGACAAGGTCTACAAGCTCCACGAGCTTCTGGTCTGGAACTACAACGTGATGTTCGAGCCGGTGCTGGGCTTTGGCCTCAAGGATGTGACGATCGATTACTCCGCCGACGGCACCGAGTGGGTGGTGCTGGGCGATGCACAGTTCGCCCAGGCGACGGCCAAGGCGGGATACGCGCACAACACCACGGTCGATCTGGGCGGAGCGGTCGCCAGATACGTCCGCCTGAACGTCAACAGCGGGTGGGGCGTGATGGGGCAGTACGGCCTGAGTGAAGTGCGGTTCACGTACATTCCCGTCCAGGCCCGCGAGCCGGCGCCGGCCGACGGCGCTACCGAGGTCGAGCCGGACGCTGTGCTGAGCTGGCGCGCCGGGCGCGAGGCGGTTTCCCATGATGTGTACTTCGGCGCCGTTTTGGATGAGCTTCCCCTGGCCGCCAGCGCCGACCAGGTGACCTTTACGCCGGATGCACTGGCCTTTGGCTCCACGTACTACTGGAGAGTCGATGAGGTCGCAGACGCCGTCTGGGCCGGCGACGTGTGGAGCTTTTCCACGAAGGAGTACGAGTTGATCGATGGATTCGAGACGTACAACGACGACGTCGATGCGGCCACGACGATCTTCGACACGTGGCTCGACGGCTGGGTCAACGCCACCGGCTCAACCGTGGGCTACCTCGAGGCTCCGTTTGCCGAACGGACGATCGTCCGCACCGGCAAGCAATCGATGCCGCTGCAATACGACAACACGGCCAGCCCGTTCTGCTCCGAGACCGAGCGGACGTTCGAAACCGCGCAGAACTGGACGGTTCACGGCGCCGATTCTCTCGTGCTGTATCTCCAGGGTGTGGCGCCGGCCGCTGACGGAACCGCCGCAGGCAATGCTCCCGCGCCGCTGTACGTGACCGTTGAGGATAGCGCCGGAAAGGTCGCGACGGCAGCGAATCCGGACACGGCCATCACGACAACCGCCGAATGGCAGCTGTGGCGGATTCCGTACAGCGACCTGGCCGGCGTCGATCTGAGCCGGGTCGAGGGGATAGTGATCGGGGTCGGCAGCCGCACCAGTCCGTCGCCGGGCGGCGCCGGCATTCTCTACATCGACGATATCTCGTACGGAAAGCCTGCCTCGGGCCAGTAGAGCCGTCAGCCGATTGTGCTGTTCTGTACAGGATGGGAAGAATCACCGCCGCAAGGTTGACCTGAGCCTGACGCGATCCGATGCTCGTAGGGGCGAGGCATGCCTCGCCCCTGCCACAGTATTGCAGGCACGTGTGCCGTCATGAGAAGACGATGTGTGCGGATTCGACGCTGCGCCCGCGGGCGAATACCATTGCATCCGTCGCTCAGATATGCTACAAATGGAAGCAGACAAGGGGGGCACGTCAGCCGGAGAAGCTTTGACGCATTGTGGTTGGCTGACCAGGTGTCGGTGGCTGAGCCTGGAATCACACGAAACATGCGGATCGGAGGTCGCAGACGGACGGAGAGCTTCAGACGCGTGGCACACGGTACGGCATTCGGAGCAGGGTTTCTCTTCATTCCCATAGGAGGACAGTCATGTGCAAGAATGTGACGTTGAGTGTTTGTGTCTTCATGGTTCTGATCGCTGCAGCGCCACCGGCGCCGGGCGGCATCAACGACGGGCTGGTGGCCTTTTTCAAGCTCGATGAAACGGAAGGGACTGTCGCGGCCGACGCCTCCGGCAACGGCAACGACGGCACCCTGCTCGGAGCGGGGTTGTCATGGGTGGAGGGACGCGACGCCGGCGCTCTGATGTACACGGGCGTGGACACCGACGGGCGTCTGGAGTTCTCCACGGCCGGGATGTCCATCAACGCCGGAACGTTCGCCACCTGGGGATACCTGTCCGATCCGCAACCCGAGACGGACGGCCGGTACTTCTTCGGCCATACGACCCAGCCTCAGTTCAACAACCGCATCCAGCTCTACCTGCAGGAAGGAACCACGCCGTCAAGACTGCTCGATATCGGGTTAGGCGGCTCGCACACCACCAGGACCGACATCGTGGAGCTGCCGATGGAGGAATGGCTCCACGTGGCGATGACCTGGGACAACGGAGCCTATGGCGTCTACTACAACGGCGAGCAAGTGGCCAATGGGTCCTACTCGGGTCTGACGGGTCTCCACACCGTGGCCAATGTCGGTAACGATGGAAGCAGCGCGCCGTATGAGGCGTTCGGCGGCATGCTCGACGACGCGCGGATCTACAACCGGGCGCTCACGGCGGCGGAAGTGAGCACGATCTTCCACATGCCGCCGATCTCGCTGTTCCTGGCGCAGGACCCCAGTCCGGGCGATGGGACGGCGGAGGTGCCTGTCGACGCGGTTCTTTCCTGGACTGCCAGCCAGTTCGCCGCGGCGCATGATGTGTACCTCGGAACATCGTTCGACGACGTCAACGACGCCGGACGAGCCAATGCAATGGGTGTCCTGGTGAGCCAGGGGCAAGGGGCGACGACGTACACCCCGGCGGCCGCCCTCGATTACGGCACAACCTACTACTGGCGAATCGACGAGGTCAACGCGCCGCCGGACAACACCATCTTCAAGGGCCAGGTCTGGAGCTTCACCACCGAGCTGTTTGCCTATCCGATTCCGGGGGTGGTGGCCACCACCAACGCGACTTCGACCGAGGGCTCGGGGCCCGAGAACACGGTCAACGGCTCAGGCCTCAACGCCGACGACCAGCACTCGACGCAGGCGACGGACATGTGGCTTGGCACGCCAGGAGCCGAACCGGCGTGGATTCAGTTCGAGTTCGACAAGGTCTACAAACTGCACGAGCTTCTGGTCTGGAACTACAACGTGCAGTTCGAGCCGGTGCTCGGCTTCGGGGTCAAGGACGTGACTGTCGAGTATTCGACGGATGGCGCCGAATGGGCGGTCCTGGGCGATGCGCAGTTTGCCAGGGCGACGGCCAAGGCTGACTATACGCAAAACACCGCGGTCGATCTGGGGGGTGTCGCCGCCAGGTTTGTCCGGCTCGGCATCAACAGCGGCTGGGGTGTGCTCGGCCAGTACGGGCTCAGCGAAGTTCGGTTCACGTCCATTCCTGTTCAGGCCCGCCAGCCGCAGCCGGCCGACGGCGCGACGGACGTCGATCCGGACACCATCCTGAGCTGGCGTGCCGGACGCGAGGCGGCCTCGCACGACGTCTATCTCGGCACGGACTCCGACACGCTGTCGCTGGTCGATAACGTGACACAGACCACGATCGCCTCGGCTGCGCTGGAGTTTGGAGCCACGTACTACTGGCGCGTCGACGAAGTGGGAGACACCGTTTGGGTCGGAGACCTTTGGACCTTCTCCACCAGCGAATATGCGTTGATCGACGGGTTCGAGGATTACACTGACGACATCGACGCCGGCGAGGCCATCTTCGACACCTGGGTGGATGGCTGGGTCAACGACACCGGTTCGACCGTTGGTTACCTCGATGCCCCGTTCGCCGAGCAGACGATCGTCCACGGCGGCAAGCAGTCGATGCCCTTGCAGTATGACAATAGCACGTCGCCGTTCTACTCCGAGGCCACACGGACCTTCGACGCCGCGCAGGACTGGAGC
>CAZNSM010000023.1:0-38388 GCA_964575615.1 uncultured Pirellulales bacterium
TCCGGGTTCACGGCTGCTGGTTGTCGATCTTGAGGTTGTCGATGTAGAAGACGGTCTTGGTCGTCGCGTGGCTGACGAAACCGAGCCAGGTCAACTGCTCGAAGGTCTTGTTGCCGTTGGCGAGGTTGTCGAAACGCCGAGGCTCCTGCCCGGGCAGCGTCACCGCGAGATTCCAAGTGCCGCTGTTGCCGGCGCCGAGGTCAGCGGAAATCGAGAATCGCACCCACTGTCCGACGGGCAGGTCCAGCAGTCCCGGCGCGTCGCGACCGCCCACCCGAAGCTTGGCGTCGTCAACGCGGAGGCTCGGGCCCACGCTGTACAGGGTCGAGCGCCAGTCGCGCCACTCGTGCTGGAAGAGCACGCCCGGCTCGACTCGCAGGTCGAACGAACAGTGCGTCGTGCCGGCGCTGTGGTTGGGCGAGTAGACCAAGTGCGGATTGTAGGAATACCGCAGACCTTCGGCATCGGTGAACTTGAGGCTGCGCTGTCCGGCGGCGGCGGTCTCGTCGCTGACCGTGATGGCGTCGCCCTTGCCCTCGACGTGGACCTGGTCGGCACGTGGCGGCTGGCCGACGTCGGTCGCCTCGAAGGTGTCGTGGACCGCCAGGGGCGGCGGGTCCGGCGGCAGCTCCAGCGCCGGGTAGGTCACCTCGTTGGCCTTTTGGATCCAGGCCGGGTCGCCATAGACGCCCGCCTGCGTGTAGTCGAACGGCTTGAACCCGATCTTCAGCGCCGGTGAATCCGGCTTCAGGTGGAAGTCCAAATTCTTGGCGTCAACGAACAGCGGATCGGCGACGATAGAGTGCTGGTCGTGACCGTTCTCCTGCTGCCACTTCTCCATCGGCAGGCCTACGAAATTGATAGGCTGGCCGGGGACGTTCCAGTAGCAGTTGTTGTCCATGTTGATCTTGACCTGTGTCCAGGGTCCGGCCAGCAGCGGCCCGGTCTTCCAGTAGACGATGTTGTTGGCGAACGTGAACGACAGGTGCTCCTCGACCCGCGTCGCCTGCAACTGATGCAGCAGGCTGTCGACCATGATGTTGTTGCGGATCACGTTCTCCTTGCCGTAATGCTGGTGGAAACTGCCGGTCTTGGTGTTGTAGACGAGGTTGTTCTCCATGAGGATGCCGGTGCTGCCCTCGTCGGTGTAGAGGCCCCAGCCGCCGTAGGAGTAGGCGTAAATGTCGTGGAAGACGTTGTCGCTGGCGGAAGTGCCTTCGGACGGCCCGAGGGTGTAGACGCCGCCCATGTCACTGAGCACCCACCAGCCGATGTGGTGGACGTGATTGAACCGCAGGATGTTCCGCTTGGCCAGGCTGTCGGCGTAGCCCCATCGCCAGCCGACGGACAGGCCGGTGTAATAGAAGTCGGCAACCTCGTTGTGCGTGACGGTGTTGTCGCCGCTCTGGCCGATCCAGACGCCCACGGCGGAGGTATAGATGCGCCCGCCGCCGCGCAGAATGTTGTTGTCGGCGGTGATGCGGCCGGTCTGAAGGTTCTCTTCGGAGCGCATCTCGCCTTCGCCGATCCGCAAACCGCCGGCGCCGAGGTCATGGATGTACGATCGCTCCAGCCGGCAGTCGCGACAGCCCCGGCGGAACCAGACGCCGTAGGTGGCGACGTGTCCAACCTCGCAATCCTGGATCGTCACGTTTCGCGCGCCGTCGGCCATGACGGCCGCCTCGGTGGCATAGGCGGCCTGGTAGGGGGCGTAGCCGCTGCGAGGAAGCAGTTCCTCGTTGTGGTGGAAGGTCAGGCCTTTGAGCGTGACGTGTTCGACGAACTGACCTTGTTCGGGCTGGCCCTGGAAGAGCACGAGCTTGGTCAATTGCGGCGCCACGACCTCGGCGGTGGCCGGGTCCTCACCGGGCAGAGGCTTGTAGTACAGCATCCCATCGCGGGCGAGGAACCACTCGCCTGGCGCATCGAGGGCGGTCTTGAAATTCTCGAGATGGAACCGCGTGTTGATGGGCCAGCCGGAATAGCTTTTCAGTTGCTCGCCTGTGGTGACGATCAGGTCATCGGCGGCGTCGATCGCCGTGATGAATCGCCGCGTGATGCACCACTTGTGGTACGCAACCAGTGTGATGTCCTGGATCTCCACGACGCTCAGCTCCGCCAGCGGCGCCAGCGCGTCGCCGTGGACCTGGGTGGCGCGAAGGAACTGGCCCGCCTGCCCTTCGATGGGGACCTCGGAGGTCTCGCCCGTGTAGTGATACCACCTGTTGGGCGTTCGCGCGCGGACGGCGCGGCGGCCGTTGACGAACAACTGCTCGAAGTA
The DNA here is from genome assembly GCA_964575615.1 of uncultured Pirellulales bacterium. Classification (GTDB taxonomy): domain Bacteria; phylum Planctomycetota; class Phycisphaerae; order Sedimentisphaerales; family Anaerobacaceae; genus Anaerobaca. Next base: position 2,282 of record CAZNSM010000023.1, read on the forward strand.
CCACTTGCCGTTAGCGACGTCGAGCAGGCGAACCGACCAGAGACCGTCGGCGTCGGCCTTGAACCCCGTGATGGTCCGGCCGCCGCTGAAAACCGGCCTCGCGCCCGGCGCCGCTTCGTAGCCGATGGGGAAGTCCTTGGTGCCGCTGTCGGCGGGCGTCAGGATCAACGGCTCCTCCAGCGTATATCGGCCGTTGGCGACGACCACCTGCACGGGCTCCTTGAGGCCGTTCGCGCCTTTGAGTTGCCGAATCATGTCCCGGGCCTGCGTCAGGGTCTTGACCGGTCCATCGGGCGAAACTTGGATCGTTGTGGCCAGGGCCGGCTCTGCCGCCAGGAACGCTGCGGCTGTCACCCAGGCGGTCAGGACCGCCGCCGAACGCCGAATGCTCATGGATCTTTCCTTCTCAGATGGTGCTGGTCGTATGGATGGGGGGCCGGACCCCGATGGCTCCGGCTCCCGGAATGCTCTCTTCGTCGATCCGCTCAGGCCGTCAGGTTCTCGAACTCGATCCCCACTCTCTTGCAGGCGTAGGCCAGCTCGCGCAGGTAGTCGCCGTAGCCGGTCATCCAGTGGAAGCCCGGCATGCGTTCGGCCAGCTTGAGGCTGTCGCACGTGAAGCGGACATCAATCTGCGACCGGCAGATCGGCAGGAACGGCGCGTCCACGATCTCGGCCCGCAGGCCCACCCATCGCTTCGACGCGAAATCGGGCGCGATGTTCGTGGTCATCTGGCCTTTGCGGAACTCGACCTTCGGGGCGGCGCCGTAGTCCGACTCGAAGTGCGTCATAATGCGGGCCGGTTCCAGGTCCTTGCCGTTCATCTTTCGCGGCGCGGTGCAGTGGGCCAGCGTGATGATGCCGTCGTGCGGGTAGGTCGGGTCGTTCAGGAAGACAGGATGGCCCGAGATATTGCCCAGCAGCACGCCGGACGGGATTACGACGAAGTCCGATTCGCAGAACGCCAGATACCGCGAGTCGTTCAGCAGGCTCAGCGTCAGACAGGCGGTCGTGTTCGACATGGGCATGATCGTGCCCATGCAACTGTTGATCGTCAGCGCCTGGCAGTCCGCTTTCTTCAGGATGCCCCGGAACACCTGTTCGAGCAGGAAGGCGTTCTCGACGTACTCGGGCTTCGTTTCGAGCTTGACGCCTCGGCCCTTCATGTAGTCCTTGGCCCGGGCCTTGGCGCGCTCGACGGCGGCGCTGTCGGCGTTGGCCTCCTTGATCAGCTTGCCCAAGTCGTCGTAATCGACGGTCTGGATGTCGAACTTCCAGACCTGCCGCACGAGGTTCGGGACGACGTCGGCGGGCTGGGCCCAGGCGGCGGGACCGCCGATGGCGATGATCCGCGTGCCGAGGGTATTCTTCAGGCCGCACAGCGCCCGAAGCCGCCAGAGGATCTCGTCCTGGCTGTCGATCACGACGTCGTTGTCGTCGACGCCTTTGACCTTCAGCGTGTCGGTGTGTTGTCGAAGGTAACGCGGACTGATGATCTCATACCAGAGGTAGACCGGCCCGGACTTGTGCCGGCAGAAGATGATCATGTTCTTGCCGCGTTTGTTCAGCTCGTCGAAGATGCCCATCCAGCCGCCCGCGGCGTAGACCAGATAGGTGTCGGCCTGGTTCAGGTCGGAGATCTTTTTCATCTCGTCGGCGTTTCGCGCGCCAACCGGCGTGAGGAACTCCACCGGGAAGTCGGCCTTCTTCTCCAATGCGGCCAGTTCGGTCTTGATGGCCCGAAGTTCCTTTTCGGCGTCTTCCTGGGTCTCGATCCCGCCCCAGTTGCGCCAGCTTGTCTGCGGCCTTCGCTGCGGGGTGTCGTACATGAGGATCGGCTTGACCACCAGCGGTTTGCGAACGGGGCCGGCCGGGCCTTCCGCCTCCGCCATCGCCACCGAAGACCAGGTCAGGCCCGTCAGCGCCGCGCCGAACACCGTCGCGCCGCCGACGCCCTGGAGAAAGCTGCGACGGCTGATGCCGTCATGATCGTGACCGTGCCCACCGCATGGGCAGCATGTCATCCGCATTGCGTGCCTGTCTGTGTCTTGGCTTGCCATCGGTGATCCCCTTTCACATTGCTTGGCAGATTGCGTGGCCTCGGCCATTACGTATGCACCGGCTCGGCCGGTGATGGACAGTGAAATAACGTGTGCCTAATTGGCCATCCGATGCCATGCGGGCAGTATACCGCAACCGTTTGTGAACGACAAGGCCCCAAATCCGACGCCAGGCCCGATTCTTCGGCTTGCGATGGCGTCTCGCCCTCCGCCTGCGCGGCTCTCGTGTCGGCTTGACGGCAGCGGACGCCGGGCATAGAATGCGGACCTTGATTGGGTCCCGGGCGCCTCCAGGGGCGAGACATGCCTCGCCCCTACCGCCGGGCTGGAGTCGTATCCCCGAGGGGGTCCGCAGAAAGACGAAAGGAACCATGATTCGCATCAACGAGAACTTCCTGAAGCTCCGCGCCGGGTATCTGTTTCCCGAGATCGGCCGGCGCGTTCGCACATTCAGAGAACAGAACCCCAGGGCCCGGGTGATCAGCATGGGCATCGGCGACGTGACGCAGCCTCTGGCGCCGGCGGTGATCGAAGCGATGCATCGGGCGGTCGACGAGATGGGCCGGGCCGAGACCTTCAAAGGCTATGACGACGGCGGCGTCGGCTACGAATTCCTCCGCCAAGCCGTCGTTGACAATGACTACAAGGCTCGCGGCGCCGACATCGGCATCGACGAGGTCTTCGTCAGCGACGGGGCCAAGCCCGACACGGGCAACATGCAGGAAATCTTCGGCACAGACAACGTCGTGGCCGTCGCCGACCCGGTCTACCCGGTCTACGTCGACACGAACGTGATGGCGGGGCGGACCGGCCAGGCCAACCAGATCGGCCAGTACGAAGGCGTGGTCTACATGCCCGCCACCGCCGAGAACGGGTTCGTCCCGGAGCCGCCGGACCGGCCGGTCGATATGATCTACCTGTGCTTTCCGAACAATCCAACGGGCTCGGTCGCGACGAAGGACCAACTGGCCCGGTGGGTCGCCTACGCACGCCAGAACAAGGCGCTGATTCTGTTCGACGCCGCCTACGAAGCGTTCATCTCCGAGCCGGATATCCCCCATTCGATCTATGAGATCGAAGGGGCCAGGGACGTGGCGATCGAGTTTCGCAGCTTCTCGAAGACCGCCGGCTTCACGGGGGTGCGCTGCGCGTACAGCGTCGTGCCCCGAACGCTGAAGGCCTGGCGGAAGGACGGCCAGGCGGTCGAGGTCGCCCCGGTCTGGAAGCGCCGGCACTGCACCAAGTTCAACGGCGTCTCTTACATCAGCCAGGCGGGCGCTGCGGCGGTCTACACGCCGCAGGGCAGCAAGCAGATCGCGCAGACGATCGGCGTCTACATGGCCAACGCCAAGTTGATCCGCGAGAGGCTTACGGAACTCGGCTATCAGGTCTACGGCGGCGTCAACGCCCCGTATATCTGGCTCAAGACGCCCGACGGGCTCGGCTCGTGGGAGTTCTTCGATCGGCTGCTGAACGAGGCGCATGTCGTCGGCACTCCCGGCGTCGGCTTCGGACCGGCCGGCGAGGGGTACTTCCGTCTGACCGCGTTCGGCACGCTGGAAAACGTTCGAGAGGCCCTGGACCGATTCGCCTCGTTGTGACAGGATCGTGCGGAAGTGGCCGACGGCCATTCGAGGGTTACGGAGGACCAAAATGAATCTGGCCAGAAACACAATCGTGATCGTGCTCGGCGTTGTGCTGTGGGCGCAGGTTCCGGCTGTTGCAGCGCAAGTAGAGCCGGCCGTCGATCTGCCGGCGTCGTGGCTTGCCGATTGGCGAGACCTGCCTGTGCAGTTTCGTCCGCTTCAGATCGTCCACGGGGTGCCGCCGCAGCAGGCGACGCTCGAAGCGATGATGGGGCTGAAGGACCTCGGGCTCGGCGGGATCGTCTGCAATGTGGCGTTTGGGGACTATCTGCGATCCCAAGAGAACTGGGAGGTCCTGGTGCGCGCGGTCGAGTCGTGCAGCCAGGCGGGCCTGCGCGTCTGGATCTACGACGAGGACGGCTACCCGAGCGGCGCCGCCGGCGGGCTCGTGCTCGAAGAGAGTGCGGATTTCGAAGCGCTGGCGCTGGCCTATGATCCCTGTCGCGCCGATCCGTTCGTCCTTCGTCCGGCGTACGAGCACACGCACGCCTCAAACAACTACTACGCTGCTCGACGCTATCCGAACCTGATCGACCAGGCGGCGGTCGAGTGTTTCATTCGGACGACGCACGATGCCTACTACGAACGTTTGAAGCCCTTCTTCGGCACGACGATCGAGGCGTTGTTCACCGACGAGCCCTCGCTGATGGCGGTGAGCATCGGCCCTCTGCCCGATGAGGTGCGCCTGAAGGTTCGCGTCGTGGATCCGCTTGACCCGAGCGTTGAGCCGCTGCCCTCGGTGCCGTGGGTGGCTGACCTGCCCGATCTCTACCGGCGCTGCTATGGGCAGGAGCTTCCGGCGGCGCGCCGCAGCCTCTTCGAAGGCGACAGCGAACAGGACCGGCGAATCCGGCAGCAGTACTGGGCGCTGGTGGCCGATCTGCTGGCCGGACGCTACTACGGGCGCATCCAACAGTGGGCCCAGGCCCACCGCGTCGCTTCATCGGGCCACATTCTTTGGGAAGAGACCCTCGAACACCATCCGGCCCTCGAAGGCAATTCGCTCAAGGCGCTCGGGCGGATGGACATTCCAGGGCTGGATCTGTTGACGTCAAGCCCCGAGGCGGTGACCTATACGGGCTGGATGACCGCCGTGCTGCCTGCCTCGGCGGCCCTGCTCAATGGCGGCCGGCGGGTGATGACGGAAGTGAGCGATTTCTCGCAGACTATGGCCGGCAAGGGGCCGGCCTCGCTGGCCGAGATGTGCGCGACCGCCGCCTGGCAGGCCGCCTTCGGTGTCACGGAGTTCACGCTGTACTACAACCGCCAGCAGCGCAGTCCGCAGGAGTATCGCGCGTATGGCGACTTCGTCGGCCGGCTCAACGCGTTGCTGCGCGAGGCCCAGCCGGCCCCGCGTGTGCTGCTGTACTATCCGATCGCGGACGTCTGGGCGGAATACCGGCCGGTGGCCGAGAAGCTCACGAAGCAGTCGCAGTCGGTGCTGATGCGCCGCATCATCGATTCCTTCATGAACCTCGGGCAGCGGATGACGCGCAGCCAGATCTCCTTTGCTCTGGCCGATCACGAGGTGCTGACCGGCGCCCGCGTCCAGGGCCGGCGGATCTGCGTGGGCCGGCAGTGCTTCGATGCGCTGCTGCTTCCGGCGGACGTCGAGCTTCCCGCGCCGGCCAGGGCCAATGTCCGGCGATTCGAGAGCGCCGGAGGCCGTCTCGTGCGCGACGTCCCCGGCGAGACGATCAATCTGGACTCTCTGGCGGCGCTCTACGACAACGGTCTTGTGAGCGATCCGCAGGAGCGGATTGTGGTGGGGCGGTTCACGAGGGGCGGACGCGATCTCGTGCTGGTCGTGAACGTGGGGACAGCGCCGTGCGACTGTGAAATCTCCGCCTCGCAGGCGGGCAGATGGATTGTCGCCGACCCGGCCGCCGGTACAATGGAGCCTGTCTCCGCCGAACGGCCCAGATGGATCTCGTTGTCGTTGCCGCCTCGGGCAACGCGCATCCTGATCGGCCCGGCCGACAAGTGAAACGATGCCGCGTTTTCCGTGCCCCGGGCCGCGCAGGAGGACGTCGGATCAAGGAATGCCGCGGAATGGCTTTCCTTTGTAAGAGGTGAAACCCATGGCCGAGCCGACGGCAGCGTACATAGGACTGGGCAGCAACCTGGGAGATCGGCAGCGCGCCATCAAGGAAGCCCTAGCCGCCCTGGACCGCCATCCGGAGATTGAGGTCACGCGCGTCAGTGACATCAAAGAGACCGCGCCGCTCGGGCGGGCGTCTCAGCCGTACTATCTCAACGGCGTCGCGGAGATTCGTACGACGCTGAGCCCCGAGACTCTGCTGAGCGTCCTGATGACCACGGAGGACGTATTGGGCCGGACGCGTCGCGGCGGATGGGGGCCGAGGACGATCGACCTCGATCTGCTGCTCTTCGGGCAACGGGTCATCCGCCTTGCTCATCTGACCGTGCCTCACCCCCAGATGCACCTGCGCTCGTTTGTGCTCGACGGCCTCTGCCAGTTGAAGGGCGACCTGGTTCATCCGCTGTTCAACGAGCCGGTGCGCGAATTGGCCCGTCGGCTGGGCGGGGGCAACTTCGTGCTCGATCCGGCCGGGCCCCAGCTTGTCAGCATCGGAGGCCCCATCGGGGTCGGTAAAACCACGCTGATGAAACGCCTCGCGACGACGCTCGATGCCGAGGCGCTGCGGGAGCCTTACGATACGAACCCCTTTCTTCCCCAGGTCTATGCCGGCCGCAAAGAACTGGCCCTCGACAGCCAGTTGTACTTCCTGCTCCACCGCGCCGACCAGCTCCGTGCGGAGGCGCTGTCGCCCGAGTGTGTCTCGCTGACCGACTATGTGTTTCAGAAGGAGCTGATCTACGCGCGGCGTCTGCTGGACGCCGAGCAGTTGAAACTGTACGAGCGCGTGCACGAGGTCTTCGCGGCAACTGTGAAGGACCCGGTGCTGGTGATCTACCTGGAAGATTCGCCCGAGCGCTGTCTCGAACGAATCCGCCGTCGCAACCGGCCTTACGAGCAGCAGATCACGGTGGAGTTCCTGGACGCGCTGCGCGAGGACTATGAACGGCTCTTTGAGGGCTGGCGGAGCTGTCCGCTGATCCGGCTGCCCGCGTCGGAGATCGGCATCAGCGACGAGGCGGCGCTGGAGCACGTGGCGCTCCAGGTCAAGGCCTACGTCGCCGAACGCGAGCGGGTGGCGGCCGGCTGAGATCGTGTGGAAGGGTGTCAGGAGAATGCGAGTCACCGGGAAGATCGAAGAAATCAGACAGTGGACCGCCGGGGCCCGTGCGGCGGGAAAGGGCATCGGTCTGGTGCCTACGATGGGCGCGCTGCACGTCGGACACGCTTCGCTGATCGACGCCGCACGACGGCGATGCGGTTTCGTGGTGGTCAGCCTGTTTGTCAATCCGACGCAGTTCGGGCCGGGCGAGGACTTCGACAACTACCCCAGACCTTTCGAGCAGGACCTGGCGCTGTGCGAGCAGCACGGTGCAGACGTCGTGTTCGCGCCGTCGGCGGCCGAGATGTACCCGCGAGAGAATCTCTCGTGGGTTACCGTCTCGGGCATCACGGAGCATTTGTGCGGCCGATCCCGTCCGAACCATTTTCGGGGCGTGACGACGGTCTGCACCAAGCTGTTCAACATCGTCGGTTGCGATGTCGCCTTTTTCGGACAGAAGGACGCCCAGCAGTGCGTTGTGATCCGCCGGATGGTGGCGGACCTGAACATGCCGCTGGAGATCGTGGTCTGCGCGACGGTCCGCGAGCCTGACGGTCTGGCCGTCAGCAGCCGGAACCAGTACCTCAGCGCGCAGCAGCGCAGAGACGCGCCGATCATCTACGAGGCCCTGAAGAAGGGGCGGGGACTGATCGAAGCCGGTGAAACCGACCCCGCTCAGGTTCGCGGGCAAATGGCGGCAGTGATGGGGCGGGTGCCCGCCTTGCAAATCGAATACATCAGCCTCGTCGACCCGGAAACGCTCGAAGACGTCGAACGCATCGGCAGGGCGGTTCTGATCGCCGTCGCCGCCCGTTTGGGGCCGGCCCGCCTGATCGACAATATCCTGGTGGACAGCGGCAGCCAATGAGCTATAATGCGCGTTTTATCCGCATGGAACTCAGACACGGAAAAGAACGGTGATGTTACTGAAGGTGCTCAAGAGCAAACTGCACCGGGCTCGGATTACGGAGACCCGCCTGCATTACCCTGGCAGTATCGAGATCGACTCGGCCCTGATGGAGGCCTCGGGGATCCTGCCGTATGAATCGGTTCTGGTGGCCAACCTGAACAACGGCAGCCGGCTGGAGACCTACGCCGTGCCGGGCGAGGCCGGTTCGGGAGCCGTCGTGATTCTCGGGGCCGCCGCCCAACTCGCCACGCCGGGCGACATCGTGATCATCATGGCTTTCGGCCTCTGCACGCCGGACGAGGCCGCCGCGATCAAGCCCAGGGTCGTGGTGCTCGATGAGAAGAACAGGATCGTGAAACCGTAGCGGTGGACCGTTGCCGCGACAACGAAGCGAAAAGGATCTCCGACCGCATGATGGAAGCCACGCAGCCCTTGGCAGTGCTCGTCTCCGGCGGCCATCGGCTCATTTGCACGAGACGCCGCTGAATGCACCCCGAACTGATCGAAATCCCCTTCGTTCACCTGACCGTCAAGAGCTATGGTCTGATGATGGTCGTCGGGTTCCTTGCGGCCGTCACACTGATCCGCTACCTGAGCCGCAGTTTCACAAAGGACCCTCAGCACATCACCAACGCGGCGCTCTATTCCCTGATTGCCGGCGTGATCGGCGCGCGGCTGTTCTTCGTGATCCACTATCCCGACAGTTTTCGCGACGACCCGCTGAGCGTTTTCGCGATCTGGAAGGGCGGGCTCGAACTGCTGGGCGGCGTCCTGCTGGCGATCGCGGTGATCTTCCTCTACATTCGCTATCACAAGCTGCCGCTGCGGCACTATCTCGACGCGCTGGCGGTCGGACTGATGCTGGCGCTGGTCTTCGGGCGGATCGGCTGCTTCCTGAACGGCTGCTGCTACGGCAAGCCGACCGACCTGCCGTGGGGCGTGCGTTTCCCGTACGGCTCGTTCGCCTATCGCAGCCAGGTGCAGCCCGACGTGGAGAGAGGCCGGCTCGAGCCGCACCTGGACTTGCCGCCCGAGTTCTTCGGCTACTACGATGGGGACGGCAACTACGATCCCGGCCTCAAGCCCAAGGCGCAGCTCACACCCGAGCAGCGCGAACAGGTTACGCACGGGCCGTACCGGTGTCTGCCGGTGCACCCGACGCAGTTGTATACCTCCGCCTCGGCCGGCGTGCTCTGCCTGATTCTGTATCTGTTCTGGAGACGATCGCAGAAAGCCGAGCGGATGGGCCGGTACGCTTTCGCGACCAAGCCGGGCTCGGTCTTCGGCCTGATGTTCGTCGTCTATGGCATCATGCGGTTCCTTATGGAGATGCTGCGCGACGACAACCCCTTCGAGATCGACCACCTGACGATCGCCCAGCTTCTCGGCATCGGCCTGATCATCCTCGGTGCCGCCCTGGTCGTCCTCTTCGCCCTCGTCAAACCCGAAACCCTTGCCCCCGACAACCCCAAACCCGCCAAATCACGCAGGTAGATGTGTGCGAAAGTCTCTTGGCGTGGCAGCCTCAAACGCGTTAGCGTTTGGGGATGGTGAATTGGGCTGTCGCATCGATTCCGGGGCGCTTGCCTGTGTTCAGTGCCATCTCCAAGCCCTGCACTGCCACCCTCGACTCTGTACACCGGAATAGGCTTTGCCCTGAACTCTGCACACACGCAGAGATTGTTGGGGCGATTTCATTTGAACATTCGGCGGGATTACCGATAATATAGGTGGGGGGTGCCGAAGGCACTCTTTGCAGATTTGCGAATCAGAAGACTTTTTATGGGCCTTTACGACAGGGACTACACTCAGGCCGGCGAACGGCAGCAGTACCACGGTTTGCCTCAGATGCGGCTGAATCTGCCGCGTCTGACGCGCGTGGTCAAGTGGCTGCTCATCGCCAACCTCTCGATCTTCGTGATCGGGGTGCTGGCGGATCCGGTCGGCGACTTCCTGGAGGACTGGTTCGCGGTTGACGGCGGCTCCTGGTCCACGGCCTTGCAAGTCTGGCGGATCGTCACCTACCAGTTCCTGCACAACCGGGACGCGGTCTGGCACATCTTCTTCAACATGCTGGCGCTGTTCTTTCTGGGCCCGCCTCTGGAACGGCACTGGGGCAGCCGCCGGTTCCTGCCGTTCTACCTGATCTGCGGCGCGGCCGGTGCGTTGTTCTACCTGTTCCTGACAGCGGTTGGGTTTCTGACGGCGATCCCGATGATCGGCGCTTCCGGCTCGATTCTTGGGCTTCTGGCGGCTTGTGCGATTCTGTTTCCCCACATCGTCCTGTTCGTGATCGTGTTCCCGCTTCCGATTCGCGTTGCGGCGGCGGTCTTCGTGTTCATGTACTTCCTGCTGATCGTCACGCGGAGCAACAACGCCGGCGGGGAGGCCGCGCATCTGGCGGGTATGGCGGCCGGCGCCGCCTACGTCGTGCTGATGCCCAGGGTCGGGCGGTGGCGTATGAAGATGCGGGCCGGATCGTGGGAGAAAAACCTGGAGCAGCAGCGCAAGCTCCAGATCGAGGTCGATCGCATCCTCGCCAAGGTCCACCGCGAGGGGCTGCACAGCCTGACCGGCAAGGAAAAGAAGACGCTCAAGCAGGCCACGCAGATGGAACTGCGCCGCCAGAAGGCATAAGAACCGGCGTCTGTCGGCTGACCCTGTCGCAAACGTCGCAGGTCAATCCCACTTGAATCCGCGTTTGTTCAGCCCCTCGGTAAGGGCCTCCACCCGTTTGCGGACGTTTTCCCGCTTGACCTCGGTCTTTTGCCACTGGACGATCTCGTCCTTGCTCTCTTTGATCTGTCGCTGCATCTCCTCGATTTTCTTCTGGAGCTGCTCGTAGGCGATTTCCTTGCGGCGGACGATCAGATCGTAGCGCCGACCGACGATATCCTGCAGTTCCGCTCCCAGGGCCTGTTTCCTGGCGTCCGACCGTTCGCGATGCATCTGGCGGAGGACATCGTCGCGTCGTTTCCGCAGGTCGTAGTCCTCTTTCAAAACCGCTCCAAGTTCGGGGTTGACGCTGTGGGCCTCGAAGATCCGCCCATACTGCTCCAGCAGGTGCTCGAAGTTCTTGACGTAGAGCTGGGGGTCCTTTTCCTTGACCTTGGCCAGTTGGGCTTCGTCCTGGGGGTAGTTGGCCTTGAGCCACTCGAGGAACTCGGTGTTCCTCCTCTGCCGGCGCGCCTCGAAGCGTTCCCGGCTGATCTCCTCGATCTCCGTACGGCCATCCCGGCCCAGTTCCGTTTTGAACTGCTCGGGGTCCTTCTTTCGCAGTTCCGCCAGCTCTTTGGCCTTGGCGGGATCGCGCTGTTCGATGCCCTTCATGATGCGATCGATGGTTTCATCCGAGAGCCACCGGTACCACCAGGGATACAGCGGTGAGCTGGATTCTTCGTCCCAAATGTCCGCATCTTTGTCCGGCGATTCGGCCTGAGCGTTTGCGGTTGTGGCGGCCCATAGGCCTCCCGTCAGCAGGAGCACGGCCACGAGAAGGGCGGTCTGACATCGCTGCATGGCGTCTATTCCCTCCAAAACTGGGTGTCGATGCGGATCAATTCGAGTTCGACCTCGTCGAGCGAACCGGCCGCGACCAGCTCGCCCTCACCTGCCTCCAGGGCCTGCATCTGCGTCTCGATGTGCCGTAGCTCGGAACGGAAGTACGCCAGTTCCGCATCGTCGGACGCGAGGTCGTCGCTGTCCCATATCGCGGCGGGAATCAGCGAGGCGTAGCTGACGCGGGGCTGTTCAGGGGCAGAGCGTCCGAAGAAACCGATCAGGGCCATGGCGATCACCGCGGCGGCGGCTCCGACATAGCGGTACCGCGGATGAGCGTGTCTGTGCGGCATGCCCAGCCGGACCGAGATCCGCCGCTTGATGGTTGCCAGCGTCTCCGGCGCAACCGGCGGCGCCGGATGGACGTCGAACAGGCTGTCGCCCGCGCGGATATCCCGTTCGATCGAGCCGGCCTCGGACGAGTCCGTGAATCTCTTCAGCAGCTCTTTCAGTTCATCGTAGTTGCGATCTCTCATCGTTCAACCCTCCATGAGCTCACGCAGCTTTTTGAGCCCCCGGTGCAATTTCGAAAGGGCCGTTCCAAGCGGCTCGGACCGCATCTCGGCAATCTCCTTGAAGCTCAATTCGGAATAATAGCGTAACACGATCAAATCCCGCGTATCGGCGTCCAGCCGGCTCAACTGGGTCTGGAGCCTGTCGGCCTTGTCCGGCGTCAGGTCCGATTGGGCCGCCTCGACGGGACGCAGCTCCAGTTCCGCCCGCCGCCCATCGACGAGTTTCTTCTGCCGTTTTCGGCCCCTCAGGTGGTCGTGGAAGATGTTCGAGGCAATCCGAAACAGCCAGCTCTCGAACGATCCGCCCTTATAGGACGCAATCTTCTCGACCAGCTTCATGAACAGCTCGCTGAGCAGCTCGTCGCTGAGATCGCGGTCGCCGGTCAGCCGGTAGAAATAGCCATAGCAGCGTGCGCCGTAGAGATCGACCACCTGAGTGAAACACTCAGGATCCCCCGACTTACAGCCGTCTATGATCTGGGTTAGCTCGGCGCCTGTACCCATCCGTTGTGTTCACAGCCTATGAGAAGACGAGATCGCCAAAGGGTTTATTGCAGGAATTCGCCCCAACGCATGCGGCCCGCCGGATACACCTGTCAGGCCGAAAAACTGAGCCGACTGTCCGGCGTCCGGTCGGACGATCCGGCCTCGAAGCAGGACCCGACCTGCCGGAGCGGCGGCCTTCGCTTCGCAGCCCACGATCAGACCGGCCAGGTATCGTCCCGATCCTCCGGCGCGCTGTCCGGATCCTCCGGATCCACACGCCAGCTTTCCGATTCCTCCATCTCGTTGATCTCCCGCTGGACGTATTTGAAGATTTTGTCCTGGAGCGGGGCGAGTCTGCCGTAGGACTTGAGCATGCTCTGGTAGCTGGCCACGAGCATGTCCAGGCGGATCAGTTGCCATTTCGCCAGGCACTCAGGTTCCTTGATGTTCGAGAACGGATCGCACTTGAAGACCCTGTGCCCGTCCGGCCCGATCTCGCAGAACTCACATTGGTTGCACTGAATCATGTCCATACCTCGTTTCCGAGCGGCACGAGCGACAAACCGTGCGGCGCCCGAGGCCCCGCGTCCCTGGTCCCTCGCCGCACACCGTGCCACCGTGACGCGGCGGGATTGCGGTTTTTGCCCGTTTTTCTCTCTTTACACCAAGGCATTTGTCGGGTAGTATCCCATTATACGAGCTCAGAAGCATTGATAGTAGAGATTCTACGTTTTCTTAGAGGAATGCATGGCCAAAGCACGACGCAGAAGGAAAATCGGCAGCAAGAAGAGACGTACGCGCTGGAAAATCAGGCATAAGATCAGCTAAGAGTCTTCTCATTTCGCAGTTATTCACCCTGTAGGGAGTTCTCGCGCCGGGGCGGGGATTGTACGCCGTGGGTGCGACGGGATCGATGAAGCACTTCCGTGTAGTCTTCGAACCGGACGGCAAAGAGATATCCATCCACCAGGGAGCCACCCTTGTCGAGGCCGCCGGCCAGGCGGGGATCGTGCTGAACACATCGTGCGGGGGCCGGGGCACCTGCGGAAAATGCGTCGTCCGCGTGGGCCCGTCCGGCCGGGAGGTGCTCGCCTGCCAGCATACCGTCCAGGGCGACCTGACTGTCACCGTGCCGGCTTCGTCGCGTTTTTACGCCCACAAGATTCTCGAACACGGTCTCGATCGCACAGCAGGGCTCCGGCGGACGACCGTTGAGAAATACCGGTCGCTGGCCGGTGCCACCGACATCTACGGTCTGGCTGTCGATATCGGAACCACCACGGTCGTTGCCAAGCTCATTGACCTGGCCAACGGCGAATGTGTCGCGACGCGAGCCATGCTCAACCCGCAGACGCGGTTTGGCGATGACGTCGTCAGCCGGATTAGCTATGCTGAATCGCAGGCGGGTCTCGAGCGGTTGCACGCGATCATTGTCGACGGAATCAACGAGCTGATTCGCGGGCTCTGCGAAGCGGTCCGAATCGACCCCAATGCCATCTACGAAGCCTCCGTGGTGGGCAATACCACGATGAACCACATCTTCCTCGGGTTTCCCGTCGCGCAGTTGGGCCAGGCCCCGTATCAGGCTTATTCGACCAATGCTCACGACGTTTCCCCCGGCAGTCTTGGGCTGGCCATGAATCCGGCGGGAAACGTCCATACGGCCGAGAATATCGCTGGTTTCGTGGGCGCCGATACGACGGCGGTGGCCCTGGCGGTCGACATAGGCTCCGCGACGCAGATGACCCTCGCCGTGGACATCGGCACCAACGGCGAACTGGTCCTCGGAATGGGCGAGCGGTTGTATGCGGCCAGTTGCGCCGCCGGCCCGGCCCTCGAAGGGGCCCGCATCCGCTGCGGCAGCCGGGCCGTCGACGGGGCCATCGAGGCGGTTGTCATCGACAATGATGACATCACGATTGATGTCATAGGGGGTGGCAAGCCACTGTCGATCTGTGGCAGCGGGCTGATCGATGCGGTGGCTGTCCTTCTTGAATTGGGCGCGGTGGAGACCAGCGGACGTTTCGCCGATGTCGAAGAGACCCGCTCGAAGTGTTCGGCAGCCGTGGCGTCCAGGCGGATCGAGGTGGAGGGCCAGCCGGCCTTCTGCCTGGCCAGGGATATCCAGACCTTGGAGCCGACCGTCGTCCTGACGCAGAGGGACATTCGGGAATTCCAGCTCGCCAAGGGAGCGATTCAGGCAGGCATCCGGCTTCTGCTGGCGAAGATGGGCATCGACGCCGGGGGCCTTGAACGGGTGCTGCTGGCAGGGGCGTTCGGCAACTACATCCGTCCGGCCAGCGCCGTTCGCGTGGGGCTGCTGCCGAACGTTCCGCTGGAACGGATTCACTTCGTGGGCAATGCGGCCGCTTCCGGGGCACAGATGCTTCTGCTCAGCGACGAGTGCAGGGCGATGGCGGCGGCGCTGACGCGCAAGATCCAGTACGTAGAGATCGCCAACGAGAAGGCGTTCAACGAGGTCTTCGCCGAGTCCATGCTCTTGTGCCCGTGAGGACCCGACCGATCCCTACGCGGCCTGCGTGCAGACAAGCAGGTAGGCCAAATACGCGATATAAACGGCCAGCAGCAGCACGCCGCCGACACGCCCGATGACACGCCGGCCGAGAACGGCGGCGACAGCGAATGCGATGCTGACGCCGATCATGATCCAGAAATCGATCCCTCCGGCGAACCGGCGGCCGACGGCAAACGGCCGGAACAGAGCGGCCGCACCGCTGACCAGCAGGGTGTTGAAGATGTTCGAGCCGACCAGATTGCCCACCGAAATGTCATGGTGACCTTTGAGGGCGGCCAGGATGCACGTCACCATCTCCGGAAGGGACGTGCCGACCGCCATGATCGTCGAGCCGATCACCGCGTCGCTCAGGCCGGCCCTTGTGCCGATCGTCACCGCGCCGTCGACCGCCAGTCGGGCCCCGACGGACAGGCCGATCAGTCCGATGGCGACCAGAGCGATATGCTTTGCCGTGCGGGACTGGACCGGGACGACGGGGACTGCGGCGTCCCGGATGGGCGATGCACCGGTCTTGGCGGCGCGCACGGTGTAGGCCAGCAGACTCGCAAAGACGATGAACAGCAACAGACCCTCGGGCCGCGACAGACGCAAGTCCCGCAGGATCGGCCACAGCAGCAAAGCCGCGATCAACATGGTGGGGACTTCACGGCGAAGCGTCTGGGCCTGGACACGCAACGGGTTGATCAGCGCTACGAGCCCGCCGACGAGCGCCAGGTTGGCGATATTGGAGCCGTAGACGTTCCCAATGGCGATGTCGCCTCTGCCGCCCAGAGCCGAAGCAATGCTGGCAGCCACCTCGGGGGCCGACGTGCCCATGGCCACAACGGTCAGTCCCACGGCAAGCTGGCTGATTCCGAGACGCTGCGCGATCCCAACGGCGCCGTTGACGAGAAGATCGGCCCCCTTCCAGAGCAGAAGCAGGCCAGCCGCCAGGAGCACTATCGCCCATGCCATCGTAAGCCTCTCATGAGATGCGATCTGTGTCGCGACCATCCGGCCGGGGAGCCCGTAGCCGCACCAGGTCAGGCGATGCGACCACACCGCAGATCGGGAGGGCAGGATTCGTCAATACAGCCGAGACTCAGACCTTCCCGACCACCAGGCAGGCATTGTGTCCGCCGAAGCCGAACGAATTGCTGATGGCGATATCGACCTTGGCTTCGCGGGCCGTCCACGGCACGTAATCCATCTTCAGGTCGCAGCGTTCGTCCGGATGGTCCAGGTTGATGGTCGGTGGTATGACCGAGCGGTTGATCGCCTTGATGGCGGCGATCAACTCGACCGCAGCGGTCGCGCCCAGCATGTGTCCCAGGCAGCTCTTGGTCGAACTGACGGGGACTTTGTAAGCATACGGGCCAAAGACACTCTTGATGGCCGTGCTCTCGGCGATGTCGTTCAATTCGGTGCTCGTCCCGTGGGCGTTGATGTAACCAACGTCCTGCGGGTTGACCTCCGCGTCCGCCAGCGCCACTCTCATGGCCATCGCCGCGCCTTCCCCATTGGGCAGGGGCGCGGTGATGTGATACCCATCGTCCGTCGCGCCGTACCCCAGCAGCTCGGCGTAGATCGTGGCGCCGCGTTTGCGGGCGTGCTCGAATTCCTCCAAGACCAGAATTCCAGCGCCTTCGGTCAACACAAAACCGTCGCGGTCACGGTCGAATGGACGCGATGCGATGGGGGGATTGTCGTTGCGCAGGCTCAAAGAGCGGGCGGCGCAGAACGAGCCAAGGCCGATCGGGGTCAGCGCCGCTTCGGAGCCGCCGGTGATGACGACGTCGCTGCGGTTGCTCGCGATGTTGCAGAACGCCTCGCCGATGGTGTGGTTGCCGGATGCACATGCGCTCGAGACGGCGAAGCACGGCCCCCTGGCGCCAAACTGAATGGCGATATTGCCGCTGGCGGCGTTGGACATCAGCCGGGGTACGCAAAACGGCGAGACCTTGCCCGGGCCCTTCTCGATCAGGCGAACGTGCTGTTCTTCGATTTCCTTGATGCCGCCGATTCCGGTTCCGACGATCACGGCCACGCGGTAGGGATCTTCCTTGGCGAAATCCAGCCCGCTGTCCTTGACCGCGTTGATCGCACCGGCAATGGCGAACTGGGTGAAGCGGTCCATCCGCTTCGCTTCGCGCTTGTCGATGTATGCGGTGACGTCGAAATGCTTGATTTCTCCGCCAAAATGCACCGGGAACTGGCTCGTGTCGAAGGATTCGATTGTGGAAACGCCGCTCTTGCCTTCGCACAGCGCAGTGAAAAGCTCATCGACGGACTCGGAAAGCGCAGTAACACACCCCAAGCCCGTTATGACAACTCGACGTCTATTCATATCAGGCTTTATGCGTTTTCTTTCTTCTTGGTTTGCGCGATGCTGACGATGTAATCGATGGCGGCGCCGACGGTCTGGATCTTCTCGGCTTCCTCGTCGGGAATGCTCATGTCGAACTCGTCTTCGAACTCCATGACCAGTTCCACCGTATCCAGCGAGTCCGCATTGAGATCGTTGATAAAGGACGTCTCCTTAGTGATTTCCGCCTTGTCGACGCCCATTTGCTCGCTAATTATCTCGATCACCTTGTTCTCGATCGCCTGCACATCTACCTCATCGATACTCACGTGTTGATCCTCCCTAATACACTCGAACTTCGTCAATTCCACCGTCAGTTGCTGTCGCCAAAAATCACTGCGTACGACCCCCACCCGGTTCGGATTCGGGCGGTATCTTACCGAGCGAACAGGACTTGTACAAACATTTTTCCGAATTTTTTCACATGGCCATGCCGCCGTCGACGCAGAGGACCTGACCGGTGATATAGCCTGCGTCGTCGCTGGTCAGAAACGCGACGGCCTTGGCGATATCGGCCATCGATCCAAGTCGTCGCATGGGAATCAACTGCTTTGCGGCTTCGAGGACGGGTTCAGGCAGCTTGCGTGCCATCTCGGTGTCGATGAAGCCCGGGGCGACGCAGTTGGCAGTGACGTTCTTCTTGGCCAGTTCGCGTGCCGTGGTCTTGGCCAGGCCGATGAGTCCGGCCTTGCTGGTGGAGTAGTTGGCCTGTCCGGCGTTGCCGATGACGCCGGAGACCGAACTGATGTTGACGATCCGTCCGAACTTGTTGCGCAGCATCGACTTGGCGGCTGTCCGCGTCGCCACGAAAGCAGCGCGCAGGTTCACGTTGAGCACCTTGTCGAACTCCTCGTCGGTCATGCGGATCAGCAGGTTGTCGCGGGTGATGCCCGCGTTGTTGACCAGGATGCCGATGCCCCCGTGTTCGGAGGCCAGGGCTTCGAGCACCTCGGTAAACTTGGGCGTATCGGTGATGTCGACGCAACGCGTGATCACCTCGAAGCCGGCCTTCTTCACGGCCCCCTGAAGATCGGCAAGCTGGTCTTCGATCACGTCGAGACCCGCCACAAGGCGTCCCTGCTGGAGCAGTTCGAACACGATGGCGCGGCCGATTCCCCGAGCCGCCCCTGTCACTACGGCAAGTCGTTTTTCAGCCATTATTAAGGCCTCCAATTACTGTGAAAACTGTCACGATAAAAGCATTGCCGGCCTGGGTTCTCGCGGCGGATTCAGGCCGGGTCATGCACCTGCGATCAGGGCCTTGATCGAGTCGGCGGTGCTCAGATTGACGACCTTGGCCTTTCGGTCGATTCTCTTCATCAGGCCGGTCAGGACGCGGTTGGGGCCAATCTCATAGAACCGGTCCACGCCTTCGTCGATCAGACGCTGCATACACCTGGCCCACAAGATCGGGCTGGTCAGTTGTCTGGCCAAGCCCTCGACGACGGCTGCCGGGCTGGCGTAGTACTGGGCGTCAATGTTGGCTAGCGTCTTGACGTTGCCGGGCTCGGCGATGCGGCACGCCGAAAGGGCCCGTCGCAGCGCCTCAGCGGCACTGGCCATCATGCTGGTGTGAAATGCCCCGGCGACCTCCAGGCGGATTGCCTTCAGAGCGCCATGCTGTGGGGCCAGCTCGACCGCCCGCTGGCAGGCGGGAATCGTGCCGCTGACGACGATCTGGCCGGGACAGTTGAAGTTCACCGGTTCGAGCAGTTCGCCCTGGCCGGCTTCCCGACACAGCAGACGCACCTTCTCCTCGTCAAGTCCCATGATGCTCACCATTGCGCCTTGCGTAGCGTCTGCGGCGGCCTGCATGGCTTCGCCCCGCTTGCGCACCAACTGAAGGCCGTCTTCGAAGCTGACCAGGCCCGCGGCATAAAGAGCGGTGTACTCGCCCATGCTCAGGCCGGCGGTGATCTGCGGCCGGATGCCGGAGGCGGCGGATTCGGTCCGAATCACTTCGAGCAGCGACGCCGACATCGTGAAGATCGCCGGCTGCGACATGGTCGTGGTGTTCAGCGCCTCGGCCGGACCTTCGAAACACACCTTGCGAAGGTCGAAGCCCAGAATACGGTTGGCCTCTTCGAACAACGCGGCGGCCACAGGATATGCGGCCGCGACGTCGGCGCCCATGCCGACCACCTGGGCGCCCTGCCCGGGAAACAGAAAAGCGGTAGTCATCGTTCGTATCCTTGAACAGGCTGGTTTTCGATCTTCCGTCGGTCCCGCAGGGGGCGGTCAGAATTCGATGACGTTGGCGCCCCAGGTCACGCCGGCGCCGAAGGCCACGAAGACGAACAGATCCCCCTTCTGAATCCGCCCGGTGCGGACGCACTCGTCGAACGCGATGGGCACCGAGGCGGCCGAGGTGTTGCCATACTGCGAGATGTTGACGAATACCTTCTCGTCGGGCAGATTCAACCGCTTGGCCGCCGATTCGATGATCCGGGCATTCATCTGATGCGAAACGACCATCTTGATGTCATCGACGGTCAGGTTGCACTGCTTGAGGCCATCGGTGACCGAGTCCACGATGCGTCGAACGGCCTGCTGGTAGACCTCGCGCCCCTTGATCTGCATATAGACCTTGTCGCGGTCCTCGAGAGGCTTGGTCGCAGGGTGACGCGAGCCATGGGCCTGGCAATTCAGGGACTCCCAGTATTCGCCATCGGCGCCGAGCGTGCTGTAAATGATGCCGCGGCCCTGGTCGCTTTTCCTCTCGAGCACGACCGCTCCGGCGCCGTCGCCGAAGAGGATACAACTGGATCGATCCTGCCAGTTGGTGATCTTTGTCAGCGTCTCGGCTCCGATGACCAGCGCCTTGTTGATGCGTCCGTTCTCCATGAACTGTTGGACGATATGCAGGGCGTACACGAAACCGCTGCAGGCGGCCGCCAGATCGAACACCCAGGAATTTGCGGCGCCCAGCGCCTTCTGGACGAAGCAGGCGGTGGACGGGAAGGGCATTTCCGGCGTGATCGTCGCGACGATGATCAGGTCGAGTTCCTTGGCGTCGACGCCGGCGTACTGAAGGGCGCGTTTGCCCGCCTCGGTGGCCAGGTAGGCCGTCGTTTCGTTGTCGCTGGTGATGTGGCGGATCTTGATTCCGGTGCGCGTGGTGATCCACTCGTCCGAGGTATCGACCATATGCGTCAGATCGTCGTTGGTCAGTAGTTTGGAAGGGGTGAACGAGCCGCACCCGGTGATGACCGCGCGACTCGCGGAGGGGCGATTCTTTGTATCCTTAGGCATCAGACGTCCTTACGCCAGCTTCCGAGAGGCACTCTGTGATCTTGTCATTGATTCGTTGCGTGTGGCACTTCTTGGCGGCGAAGACGGCGTTGCGAATCGTCCGGCTCTTGCTCGATCCGTGGCAGATCAGGGCCGTGCCGTTGATGCCCAGCAGGGGGGCGCCGCCGTACTCGTTGTAGTCGTGCTTCTGGTAGACGCGCATGATGATCGGTTTGAACTTCAGAGCCAGCCGGGCCTTCTCCTTCATCAACTCCTGCTTGATGGCGCGGAACAGCCCGTCCACAGCTCCCTCGGTGAGCTTCAAGATCACGTTGCCGACAAACCCCTCGCAGACGACGACGTCGCAGACCCCGCGAAAAATGTCCCGTCCCTCGATGTTGCCGATGAAATCGATGCGTGGATCGGAGCGAAGCAGCTCTCGGGTCCGCTTGACGACCTCATTGCCCTTGGCGTCTTCCTGGCCGATGCTCATCAGTCCGACGCGCGGCTTGGCAACTCCCAGGATGCTCCTGGCGTAGATGGTCGACATCAGCCCGTACTGGTACAGGTTGATCGGTTTGCAGGCGATGTTGGCGCCGACGTCGCAGATCGTGACCGGACCGGCGGGCATGGGAAAGACCACGGCGATCCCCGGGCGGTTGACGCCCGGCAGCGTCCGCATGCGCATCTGAAACGCGGCCACGCACGCCCCCGTGTTCCCGGCGGAAATGACCGCGTCCGCCTGCTCGTGCTTGGCCAGCTTGGCCATCACGGGAATCGAGCTTCTCGGTTTGCTGCGCAGGCTCTCGACCGGCGGCTCGTCCATGCCGATCACGTCCGGCGCGTCAACCACGCTCAGCGGGCCTTTCTTGAACCCCAACGCGGCCAGCTTGGACTCGACCAACTGCTGTGGTCCCACCAGGATCAGTTCATCATCCTTGTCGAGCTTGCCAACCGCTTCTACCGCACCGGCGATGATCTCGTCCGGGGCGTAGTCACCTCCCATGGCGTCTATTGCGATTCGCATCCTTACGCGGTTTCCTCTTTCCCGAGCTTCAAGGTCATGTTGGGGTTGACGTATCCGCAATTCTCGCAGGCCGCGTGCGGCAGCTTCGCCTGCCCGCACTTGGTGCACTGGGAATAGTTGACGGGCTTGAGTCTGTGGTGGGCCCGCCGGGTACGTGTCCGACTCTTACTGGTCTTTTTGACTGGCAACATTGCTGGTTACTCCCGTTTCCCTGCGAGCCTCCGCAGAGACCTTCTCTGGCGTAGATACAAAAAAATCATAAATACCCCGCATTCCAATGCCTGTCAAGGCAATTCATCCGCTTGGCGGCAAATCATGTGTTCGGACCGCCCGGCGGAGGGGAAGCGCCTCCTGTCGTCCACAGGCAGGCCCGGGGGTCAGTCGATCGTCCCGGCGACGCCGGGGATGCCGAAGACAGGCGAACTCTCGCGCTTGACGCGGATGGGCAGGGCCTTCTCCCCGACCAGATCGTAGCCCTTGGTACGCATGCACTCCTTGACGAACCTGTTCTCATAGCTGCCCAGGCCGCTGGTGCGTTCGACGTCGGAGTACCGCACGGCCTCGGCGTGGCAGGATGCCAGGTCTCGCCGGCATTGCGTGAAGCTGGTGCCTTCCTGATACCAGTATTTGGCGCAGCCGCCCAGTGAAGAAGCAGATAGCAACAGCACTCCCGCGACGGCTAACTTCATTTTTCGGCTCCTACAGTTCCCGTGGTTCGTTTCTGCCGGCCCCTTCACCCGTGTTTGAGGCCGACGCACCGGCCCGGCGGCGGATCGGCATTACCACCCCACCGCGGAAGGGGGCGGATTATCCCCGATTCGGCCCCCCCTGTCAATAACGCAAACGCAAATGCCTTGTGCGGGTTTTTGCAGGAGGGCGATTTTGTCATTGAAATCGCCGCTCCGTTTGATTATAAAGACTTGTTTGTGAATCGACCGTGCCGGATGGAAATACCTGATCGGGCCGTCGTTTTGGTGTTCGCCGAAAGGGAGCTTCTCGGCTATGAGGCGCTATTCAGGACAAAAAGCGCTGTATGAGGCAATCAGTCGGTCCCGGTCGAAGGCCGGGCCCAACGTCGCATCGAAAGGCCCCAGCCTTCTGGAGCGGTTGAAGCCTCACCTGGAGAAGCTGCGAAGGCCCAAGGCCGCCAAGCCGGTTCCAGCGGTGGAGGCCGGGGAGCCGGCGGTCGAGAGGCCGGCGCCGCCAGTCCTGAAGCCGCCGAAGCCGGTGGGCCTGGCGGAGCCGCACGTACCGCCCGGCCCTTCGCAGACCTGGCTGAAACCGAAGGCGATCCAGTTCAACGCCGGACGGATCGAGATTTCGCTGCCGTACCAGATCGGCATTGCGATCGGTTTGTTGGTCATCCTGATCCTGCTGGCGGTGTTCCGGCTGGGGCAGATCGACCAGAAGGCACGCTACAGACAGGTCAGTCGAACGACACAGGCGGGCCTGGACAGCCCGGCGGCGGGTTCACCCGGTGCGAATCCGGCGCCTGACGCGGCCTCGACGGCCCCGCAGCGCGATGCGGCCCAGACAGGTGGCGCAACGGCGGCGGCGGGCGACAACTGGATCGTCATCGCCCGCTCCGAGCTCCGGAAGGATCTCGAGCCCGTGAGGGATCACTTTAACGGACACGGGATCCAGACCGGCATCGTGCCGTTTGAAAGGCTTCGCGGGTATTTTGCCGAACACGGACTTGACGGCAGCAAGCTGCCGCAGGGCGATGGCTACTTCCTGGTGACGGCCCAGACGTACGACAACCCGGACCGGCAGGGTACAAACGGCTATGAAGCCAAACAGAAGATTATCGAGATCGGGGCCCTCTATAAGGGCAAGGCGCCTCCGGGCTGCGAGTCGTTCGGGCCGCGATATTTCAGTGATGCGTACGGATTGAAGGTCATTAACAGATAACAGGAGAATATTCGCATGTCCATGGATCCTTCACTCAAGGTGAGAAACGCATTGGTTCGGCATCGCAACGTGCTCTCGCGGGCCGAGCGCGTCCAGAAGCTGCACGACGAAGAACGATGGGCCGAAGGGGACTCGGTGCTGGGGTTGCCCAAGGTGGCCCATCGCAAGAGCGGCGCCGGCAAGAAGGCCAAGGCCGAAGCCGCCCAGGAAAAGGCTGCTGCCGGCGCAGCGGCTCCCGCGGCGCCGGCCTGATCGGGCCGTGGTCCAGCTGTCACGTGCGAGACCCCGATGAGAGGTGGTCGGACCCGCGCGTGACCGGTTTGTCGATTTCAGAAGGGCATGCCGAACACCGGTTCGGCATGTTCTCTTTCGTGCGCGCGGTATCGGAACGAGCCGAACCGGGCCGCTGGACGTGACTGTCGGGGACGTCATGGAAAGAAAGCCCGATTCACAGAACACCGCAAGTCCCACACGTCCGGGACGATCACCCCTGTGGCTGCGTCTGCTCGTTGCGGTTGCCAGCCCCGTCTTTTGCATTCTGCTGCTCGAAGCGATCCTGCGTCTGGTCGGTTACGGCCAGCCGGGCGACTTCTTCCTGCCGTGGAAGGCGGCCGGCCGGAGACTCCATCTGACCAATGCGCACTACTGCGAGCATTTCGTCGCGAAGGAGTTGTCCAGGGCCCCCGAGGCGGGCGTCCTGGCGGCCAAGGACAAGTCGGCCGTTCGCATCTTCGTCCTGGGTGGTTCGGCGGCCTACGGCGACCCCGATGTGGCATTCGGATTCTGCCGGCACCTGGAGGTCCTGCTCAATGCCCATTCGACACAGACGTCCTTCGAGGTGGTCAATGCGGCGGTGACGGCCATGAACTCGCACGTGGCCCGACGCATCGCGGCCGACTGCGCCTCGCACGAGCCGGACGCCTTCCTTGTGTACATGGGCAACAACGAGGTCGTTGGCCCGTATGGTCCGCCCACGCTGCCTGAGGGGCTCTACTCCAGCCGGGCGTTCATCAACCTCTGCATCTCCGCCAAGAAGGACACCCGGCTGGGCCAGTTGATGGACAGGGCCGGTCAGACCCTGCGCGGCGTACGCGGGGCGGAGAGGAAATGGCTGGGTATGGAGGCGTTTCTGGACAGCCAGATCGCCCGCGATGATCCCAAGCTGCAATCCTGCTATCGCCACTTCCGGGCCAACCTCCGCGACATCGCGCGGACCGCCCGGCAGCACGGCGCCAAGACGATCTTCTGCACGGCGCCGACCAACATCCGGTCGTGTGCGCCGTTCGGCTCCCAACACCGCGCCGGACTGACCGCCGAGCAGCTTGCGCGGTGGGATCGACACTTTCAGCAGGGCCGGCAATGCGAGGCTTCGGGCGATTTCGAGGGCGCGCTGGCGGCCTACGAGCAGTCCCGCGCGATCGACGACGGCTATGCGGACCTGGCATTCTGTCAGGCGACGTGCCTTCTGGCTCTCGGCAGGACGGACGAGGCCAAGCCGTTGTTTGTCTGTGCCCGCGATTTCGATACGCTCCGGTTCCGCGCCGACAGCGGGATCGAGGAGGCAATTCGAGAGTCCGCCGCGGCGATGGCGAGTCAGGGCGTGAGTCTCTGCGATCTGACATCGTGTTTTGAAGAACACAGCCAGGACGGTCTGCTCGGTGACGATCTGATGCTGGACCACGTACATCCAACGTTCCGGGGCAACTTTGTGGCGGCGATGGCGGCGATGCGAGCGATTCGGGAGGCGCTGCCTGGGGCGAAGCTCCGCGAGCCCGACCGGACAGAGGACGAACTGCTCAAGCTGTGCCGTGACCGTCTGGTCTTCAACCACCGCCAGATGTACGATCTGGCGATGGTGATGTACCGGCGCAAGACGCTTCCGCCGTTCGCCGGTCAGATCACGCACGACCGCGAGCTGGAACGGCTGCGGGAAGGGTTGTTCGCCCTTCGCAGAATGGTCAAGGCGGGCAGCGCCACGGACGAACCGTACCTGTGGGCCATCGAGCAGGCGCCGGGGGACACGTACGTGAACGTCCGCTACGGCCAGCTTCTCGTCGAGCAGGGGCGGATCGGCGAGGCCGTCCGCAGGTACCAGCGACTTCTCGAAAGCCGGCCCTATAACATGACGATCCGGCTGGCATTGGCAGGGGCCTATGCGCTGGGCGGAATGAAGGAACAGGCCATCGAGACGCTGACCTCGGACGAGACGCCGTATCGTTACGACCGCAGGCAGGCCCTCTTGATGCTCGGAACGCAGTACGCGCAAAAGGGTCTGATCGCCCAGGCGGCGATGGTGTACGAGGAATTGAGCAGGATCGACCCCGATAATGTCGATGTTCTGGTCAATCTGGCGGCCGCCGCCTCGCATCGGAAGGACTACGCCGCGATGAAACGACACCTGGACAAGGTTCTGCGGATCGATCCATCGTCGGTGCAGGGCAGGATCAACATGGGCAACTACTACGCCAAGCAGAACGATCCGAACGAGTCGCAGAAGTGGTTTGCCCAGGCAGTAGAGGCCGATCCGCAGAATTACCTGACGCACATTGGATTGGGCATTCAGTCGATCCGGCTGGGCCAGCTTGACAGGGGGATCGAGCACGTGACGAAAGCGGTCGTGTTGAAGCCGGATTTCGTCGAGGGCTATCAGATTCTGGCGGCCGCCTGCGTCGAGAAGGGCGACAACGAGCAGGCGAAAAAGTATGCGGCTCTGATGGATTTGTTCGCCCCGGATTCCGGCCGAGCGCCCGGCGCGGTCCAGTAGCTTATGAATATCCTTGGAATATCGGCGTTCTATCACGACAGTGCGGCGGCTCTGGTGAGCGACGGCGCGATCGTCGCCGCGGCGCAGGAAGAACGGTTCACGCGCATCAAGCACGATCCGGGCTTCCCGTCGCACGCCGTGGCCTACTGTCTTGAGGCCGCGAGCCTTAAGGCGGAGGACCTGGACTTCGTCGTCTTCTACGAGAAACCGCTGGTCCACTTCGAGCGGCTCCTGGAGACCTACATTGCCTACGCACCGCGCGGTTTCCGCCAGTTCCTGATGAGCGTTCCGCTGTGGCTCAAGCAGAAGCTGCATCTGCCGCGCGAGCTGGACCGGGCCTTGGGCGGCAAATACACGGGCCGGTACGTGTTCACGGAGCACCACGAGTCCCACGCCGCCAGCGCGTTCTTTCCGAGCCCGTTCAAAGAAGCGGCTATCCTGACCCTCGACGGGGTCGGCGAGTGGGCCACTGCCAGCGCCGGCGTCGGGCGGGGCAACCGCGTCGAACTCCGCAAGGTCATTCACTTCCCACATTCGCTCGGCCTGCTGTACTCGGCGTTCACCTACTACACGGGCTTTCGCGTCAACTCGGGGGAGTACAAACTGATGGGCCTGGCACCGTACGGCGAGCCCAGATATCGCGACCTGATCCTCAGGGAACTGCTCGACCTGAAGGAGGACGGCTCGTTTCGCCTGAACATGCGGTACTTTCCGTACGGATACAAGACCGTGATGGTGGATCGGCGATTCGAGCAGCTCTTCGGCGCGCCGGTGCGCAAGCCCGAAAGCCCGATCACCGAGCACACGATGGACGTGGCCGCCTCGATCCAGTCAGTGACCGAGGAGATCATGCTGCGAATGGCTCGAAACGTCCATCAGGAAACGGGCATGAAGAACCTCGTGCTGGCGGGAGGCGTCGCGCTGAACTGCGTGGGCAACGGACGGATCTTGCGCGAAGGCCCGTTTGAGAAGATCTGGGTGCAGCCGGCGGCCGGAGACGCCGGTGGGGCGCTGGGCGCGGCCCTGTTCGTGTGGCACCAGTTGCTCGATCACGAACGCAGGGTTGGTCCTCGCGATGCGCAGGACGGCTCACTGCTCGGGCCGGCCTTCGACGATGGGGCCATCCAAGCCTTTCTGGAGAGTGTCGGCGCGCCGCACCACACCTTCGCGCGAGAGACGGATCTGTACGATTGCGTTGCGGATCTGGTGGCTTCGGAGAACGTGGTGGGTTGGTTCCAGGGTCGGATGGAGTTCGGGCCGCGCGCGCTGGGCAATCGGAGCATCATCGGAGACGCCCGCAGCGAGAAGATGCAATCGGTGATGAATCTGAAGATCAAGTTCCGCGAGTCGTTCCGCCCGTTTGCGCCGTGCGTGCTGATTGAGGACGCACCCGAGTACTTCGGTCTGGAGCCGGGGCAGGAAAGCCCCTACATGCTGCTCGTTGCACCGGTCCGGGACGACAAGCGGCTCGACGGGGACGTGCCCGGAGCCAGGGGGCTCGACCGGCTCAAGGGCCGGCGCAGCGTGATTCCCGCTGTGACGCACGTGGACTATTCCGCACGCGTTCAGACGGTCGACCCGGAGCGTCACGGCAAACTGCACGCGCTGATGAGCCGCTTCAAAGCCAAGACGGGCTGTCCCGTGATCATCAACACGAGCTTCAACATTCGCGGCGAGCCCATTGTCTGCACGCCGGAACACGCATATCGTTGTTTCATGGCCACGGACATGGACGTGCTGGTTCTGGGCAGACATCTTCTGTACAAACACGAACAATCACAGGTAACGGAGCACGACGTGGAACGGTACAAGTCGCAGTTCAAGCTCGACTGACCGGGCAGGAGATGATGGGAGTGAACGATGTCGTTGGTTAGCGTCAACTGGAATCCGAGCCGCAAGGACCTTAACGGTTTCCGGCTGGTGTCCGTCATCGCCACGACGGCCATTGCCGTTCTCCTGTATGCGCTCAAAGGTTTGGACATCCGTTGGTGTGCCGGCATCGTTGGGTTCGGCGTGTTGGTCTGGCTCAGTGGGCTGGTCTCGCTGACGCTGACCCGTTGCGTTTACGTAGTGCTGATGGCGGTGACGCTGCCCATCGGCTTCGTCGCCAGCCTGATCCTGATGGGAGCGTTCTATTTCGGGCTCATCACGCCTCTCGGGCTGGTCTTTCGCCTGCGGGGGCGGGACGTGTTGTGCCGGAAGTTCGATCCGAAGGCTCCAACCTACTGGGCGCCGCACGAGCAGACGAAGAACGTGGAACGCTACTTCCAACAGTTTTGACCAGTGAGGTTTGCCACATATGACGGAAAAGGACTCGGCCAGGTTCAAACGACTTGCCCAAGAACAACGTCCCTCTCTCCTCGCGGAATTCTGGCACTTCCTCAAGCACAACAAGAAGTGGTGGCTGCTGCCGATCGTGCTGGTGTTGCTGCTGCTGGGTCTGATCGTGCTGCTGGCCGGCACGAGCGCCGCGCCGTTCATTTACACGATCTTCTGAGCGGCGGTGTGGAGAGGCAGCGGGTCGGCCCAGGGCCGTCCGGAGATTACGCCGAGGGCTTGACGCCGATGTACTGTGTGCGGGCGTTGGCGATCAGATTCAGCATCTGGTCGGCCTGTTTGCGGATCGCGGGGTCGGAGCTGATCACGCGCGAGCTCCACTTGGCGTATTCGCGGTTCAACTGGTGTCGGACCTCGTCTTTGCTCATCTCCGTAGTCACGCCGAGGATCATCTCCGCATCCTCGCTCTGATGCATGCTCACCGGGAGCGTCTTCTCGACCATCGCGCGGAGCCGCGTGCGATCGATCTTCAGCCACTGCGCCAGGTCCTTGAGCAACCCGATGTCGCTTGCGGTGACTTGGCCCTTCGCACCGGCTACCCGAAGGCACAAGTCCATGATATCGAGCCGGCCGACCATCGGGGCGATCTCCACGATCTCGTGGCAGATCTCCTCCAGGTTCAGGCGTCCGCCTTTGAGGAAGAAGCCGGCGGTCTTCCGCAGGGCCTGTTCCAGCTCCAGGCGTGCGCCTTCGGAAGCGTCGCCCGAGCCGAAATTGGTCCGGACCCATCCGTAGATCACGTTGGTCTCGGGTTCTCGCAGGGCGTTGTTGGCCGCGCCCACGCTGAAGGCCAACCCGACCGCGAGGGTCTTGGCTCGCTGGATATTGTCGTCGACGTCCAGATAGCCGATCTCGAGGTTCTCGAACGCGCCGACGCAGGAACCGGCGGCCAACTCCTGGCCGGTCGAGCGGGAGATGATGGCAACGCTGAATCGCAGTTCCCGGTGTCCCTGTCGCGGCAGGACAAACCATTCCGGCGAGATCTGCGCCACGGTCATCCAGTCTTCCAGGACGGTGCGTTGCTGGCAGAGCTTTCCGATCTCGGTCTGGTACGTGAAAGTGACTGCCCGGTTGATCGGCCCCTGCTTGGGCCGCACCGGCACGGGCAGCGGCGTTTGACCCTTGTTGTCGGTGACGTCGCTGAGGGTCGTCTTCAAACCCACTTCGTGATTCTCGTCGGGCGCCTCGATCGTACCACAGATATCCAGAATGAGGACGGTCTGCCAGGTATCGCCCTTCGGCTCTCTGCCGATTCGCGCGCGGCAGTTCAGCATGCCCAAATTGACGGCCCCGTCCGCTTTCTCCGAGGCGCGCGTCTCGTGGTTCTGCCTGGCGCCGGCCGTGGATTGGTGAGCGCTGTCACCGGTCGTCGGAAGGCTTGGATGGTTACCTGCTCGCGGCGCCGGCTGGGACGGCAGCGGCAGGCGACGGCGAGCGGATCGTGCGATCCCCTGGAGCCGGGCGGGCAGTTGCACGGCGAACCCGCAAGTCCGGCGAGCAGTCCGCGTGACCGAGCCGCCGAGGCGCACCAGCAGCGTGCGGGCCAGATCGAGTCCCAATGCCAATGGGGATGGGCCGCTCGCATCCGACTGCGGACCTCGGCGCCGCGCCCCGATGAAGACGCCGGCCGCGACCCCTACGATCATCGCCACAATTGGAAGCACGATCTTGAGCATGGGACACCGTTCTGTCGGTTATTGGACCTTGAGCGACTGCAGCTCCTTGGCACCCTCCGTTGCCTCGCTCTCGGATTTCTCCTCGTCCAGCGAGACGTCCACTTCCAGGACTCGGCCGGAGTCGATGTCCTCGAACTTGCAGTGCATTCGCTGGTTGAGATCGTAGCTGTAGGTCACCTTGATGGGACGCTCGGGCGGCCGGTTCGGCGGCAGCTCGAAGCGGTGGGTGGCGATCGTGCTGACGTAGGCCGGGTCGGTGTCCTCACCCTGTGTGACGGTCACTTCGACCTTCTCCTGGCCCTGGGAAACGGTATAGAACGTCTGCGTGGCCTCGCACGGCAGCGGCGTGTTCTTCTTGAGAATGATCCGATTCTGGATCGTTCGGCGGCCCGTTTCCTTGTCGATCGGCGCGCAGATCGTTCCGTAGCTGTGGTTGCAGACGTCGGTCAGGCAGATGTCCTGAAGCCCGGTGCGGATACCGGTGTCCACCGCGTCGGGGTTTTGCCGCACGGCGGTCAGGCCGGCGTGAAGCGCCGCGCCCAGCGCGACGCACTCATCGACATTCACCTCGCAGGCCGGCGCGAAACCAAACGTCTGCTCCAGGTGCGCCCGCACCATCGGCACGCGGGTGCTACCACCGACCAGCAGCACGGTCGTCACGTCGGATGGCTTGATCCCGGCCTCTTCGAGCGCCACCTCCACCATCATGTCCGTCCGCGCCACCAGCGGGGCGATCGCTTCTTCGAACATCTCCCGCGTGACCTCGGCGCGCATGCTGCCGCTGGAACCGTACAGGATCTTCTTGGCCACCGGACGGCGCGAAAGCGTCTTCTTGATGTCTTCGGCCTCGTCCTCGTACTTGGCTTGGTCTTCCGCCGAAGCGATCAGCTCGGTGCCGAACTTGTCGCGATAGAGCTTCTGGAGGATTTCGAGGACCTTGTTGTCGAAGTCAATGCCGCCGAGGGCGTGGTCGCCCTGAGAACAGACGATGTCCATCTGAAGGCCGTTGACGTTCATCAGCGTCACGTCGAAGGTGCCACCACCGAGGTCGTACACGAGCACCTTGCCGGTGACCTCGCGCGTCGTGGCGTAGTACAGGGCCGCCGCCACGGGTTCGTTGACGATCGCGATGACGTTGAGGCCGACGGCGGTCCCGGCGTCCATCGTCGCCTTGCGGCGCACCTCGTCGAAGTGAGCCGGAACGGAGATGACCGCATCGCGAATCGGTCCGTGCGCGGCTTCGGAGTCCTGCTTGAGCTTCTTGAGGATCAGCGCCGACAGCTCCACGGGCGTCCAGTCCCTCCCGTCGATGTTCACCTTGAAGTCGGCCTCGCCCATGTGACGCTTGATCCACCGAACCGAGCGCGACGGGTTCAGGTGCCTCGAATTGAGGGCTTCGATCCCCACGCGGATGAGTTCGGGGTTCTCCTCGTCGAAGAAGATGGCCGACGGTGTCAATCGCTCTCCGTCTGCGTTCGGAACGATCTCCGGCTTGCCGATCGCATTAAGGATCGCCAGTTCCGAGAATGTCGTTCCCAGGTCTATGCCGACGATGTTAGCCATGGTATTCTCCTGCGTTCAACGTTTTCCACAGAGTCCCTCGGGCCGCCCGAAGGCGTGCGGCGAGGCACTCAGCCGAATAACTTGACCTGTGCCGTCCTGACGACCTTGTAACTGTCTTCGTCCGTGATATATCGATATCCGGGCCGCACCACTTTGGCGATCGTGCCAACCTGGCTGGCGTCCCCCGTTATTTCCTTTTCTTTGATCGCCTCCGCGAACTTCTCGTGTCCTCGGTATTCGCTGCCGACGTCGGGACGGAACTGCTCGACCCCGCTGGATTCCAGGGCGAACAGCAGTTCATCTCGCACCTCCTCGAGTTGCAGGGTGCCCTCGTCATCCTCGTCGAGCTTGGCGAGTCGATTTTCCAGGTTATCGATGCAGCGGATCACCTTCAGACAGAAGGTTCGGACAATGCTCCAGTCGTAGCCGTCCTGAAGCTTCTCCACGCGGTCCTGCTGACAGGCGGCGTACTCACGGATGGCGGAGACCTGCTGGGCCAGCTCCTTGAGCGTGTCGCCGAGCGGCTCGCCCTGTCCGCGGGATGCCTGCTGCGCGTTCTGCGCCATCTGTCGGAACTCGGCGATTTGCCGCTGAAGCTCCTCGGCCTGTTCGGTCAGAGGGTTCTCGACCGGGGCGGCCGGCGCCGGCGCCGCGACGATCTGGGTCTCACCGAGGACGGCCACTCTGGGCCTCGGCGTGAATCGCTGCTTTGGCGGCGCGGCCTCGGTCGCGCTGTCCTCATCGTTCGACGTCGTCCACTCCATCTGGGCCGACCAGTCCTGCTCTCCGGACGGTTCGTCCGTCATTAGCACGGCGACGCCGTCCTCCTGTGGTCTGGGCGCGGCGGTCAGGGTCGGGCGGCCCGGAGGCAGGTCCCGGTGCCGTCGGGGCACGAGGAATCGTTCGCGGGGGTCGTTGTTGTCCGCCGGGTCGGATTCATACCCATTGCAGGACAGAGCAGGCTCCGGCGAGTCTTCCGGGACATCGTCTGCCTCGACGGCGGCCTCCGAGTCCTCTTCGTTTGTCTGTTCGTCCACAACCCCGTGTGGAATGTCGGTCAGTTCACCCGGAGCCGTCTCTGCGAGAACCGCTCGCTCGGAACGACGTCTCGCGATGGCCTTGATGAGGCGGACGATGGACCAGAGCACCCAGATCGCCAGGCAGATGCCGAAAAGGGCGCCTCCGATGGACAAACACACGACGGAGGTGGTCTGGGTAATCTGCTCCTTCTCTCTGCGCTGGCGGTATTGCGTGACCTGCTCTTCCCAGTTGGGGCCGTAGAGGTAGTCGGCGATGTCGCCGGGATTCATCTCGCCGGCGGCCAGCTTGGGCAGGTCATTGTGAAGGTGTGCCTTTTGCTCGGCGGCCAGTTCCTCCGGCGTCTTGTTCTGACGCTCCTTGTCGAGTTCGAGGACCAGTTGATTCTGCTCCTCCGGCGTCAGGCGGTACCACTGGCCGTACTTCTGGAGATAGTCGGCCGGCTGCAGCGTTCCCTTGGCAGCGCCGGAAGGCGTCGCCAGCCGTTCGGCTTCCGCCTGCTTTCGCTGCCATGCCAGCGGAAGGCCGCCCGCCAACAACAAGACCAGACCGAGTATCGCACACTTCTTGAGCATGATTCACGTCAATTCATCGCATTCAGTTCAAAGCGGCTTCACCGGTCCATTCGTCGGCTTCCCCGGCCCGTCAATTGACCAAAAAACCGGACTTCAGGGGCCTCATCCCGCGAACGGGACTGGGCATTCCTCCGATGCCGTGGTTCGGTTTCCTGGCCTATACGCTGACCAGAGCCGGTGACGGTGATGAAGACGCCCCGGCGACCGCCACGTAAAATATAGGAAACAACCGACAGCGGCCAAAGGAGCCGCCGGGGCTGCACCAAACCGCATGGGGGGGGCAAATCGGAGAGGGTCTATCATGGCCGACGCAGGGGCCGGACCGGGCCTATCGGCCTGAAGAGGCGTCTATTCTTGGACCTGGGGAGATCGCTGGGCGCTCAGCCGTCGAAGACCTCTTCAGCCAGATCGTTGCCGACGTGGCTGGCATAGTACTGGCGGACCGCCTTCTGGCCGCCGGTTCGGGCCTTGTCCAGCGAGCCGAACACGCCGGCCCTGGTCAACAAGAGGATAGCGATGCAGGCGGCCACGTTTACAGCGCTATGGCGGTATTGTCCGAATTGTTCGACGAGCGAAGGTTCCGGCCGCGATCGTTCGAGTTCTCGGGCCTTAGGGGCCTGGCGCAGACCGTGCTGGAGCATCTTGATCGCATGGGCATTGGCCCGACTGAGCAGGTCGAGGCTGTGGGGTTGAGACCGGACGAGGGACAGGGCCATCTCCACGTTTCGCAGGCCGGCCAGCCGTTTGCGACATCGCGGGCAGGCTGCAACGTGGCGGCGGACCCACCCGGCTTCGGGTCCCAACCGACGACTCAAAGCGGCCGTAAACCACTGACGCGTGCGGCGGCATCGGTCCGCCGAAGGCTTCGAATTGCAGGAAAGCCGTTTGAGAAGGTTCACCGGCTTCATGGTTGCTCCTCTCTATTCATCCAGGCGGCCAGCAGTTGCACGGCCTTACACCGGTACACGCGGGCGGTGCCTGTCGATATTCGCAGGATGCGGGCGACGTCTCCGTAGGGCAGTTCGCCCAGATCGTGGAGCGTGATGACGCTGCGCAGATGCTCGGGCAAGTCAGCGATCATGGCCCGCAGTTTTTCGGTCAGGTACTGGGCGTCGAAGTCAGGCTCCGCCGGCTCAAGGTGGCTGGTGCAGGATTCCCAAGCCGACAGCGTGCGGCTCTCAGTCACCCGCCGACGCAGCATGGTGATGGCGGCGTTGCTGGCAGTGCGGAACAGGTAGGCCCTGACGTGCCCGGGCTTGCGCCGATCCTCGCGATGGGCCAGTTGCAGAAACGTCGTCTGGTAGGCGTCGCAGACGTCCTGCTCATTGCCCAGAATCCGCCAGAGCATGGTGACCAGTTCCGGTCCATGCCTGTGCATCGCGGCGAGAATCCACTGCTGGCTCGCATCCGCGGCCTCAGAGAAACTGCCGGCCCAAAGCAGGTCGCAACGAACGGCCTTCTCGAACATAGATGCTACTCCCCTGACGGCACGTCTTTCTCTGGTAAGACGCGCCGTTACATCTGATGTTAACGAAAATCGCCCGCAAACGCAAAAAAACCGCACCTCCATTAACGCCGGCGTCTGCGGCGCGTCCTACTGGTGAAAGAACGGCATCTGCCGGGAATTGCCCGAACGGATCGATGCAGAAGCACGAGCAGATTCGATGGCCCCAAGAGATCAGGACAACCACAGACGCAACGGTTTGGACGCAGTCGCCCTGGTGGACGATCTGCTGGCCCAGGCGATCCGGGCCGGCGCCAGCGATGTCCACTTCGAACCCACCGCCGACTCGCTCGTGGTGAAATTCCGTCTGGATGGCGTGCTGAGCCCGATGGAGAGCCTGCCGGCGGCGGTGGCGGACAACGTCGTCTCCCGGCTCAAGGTGCTCGGGGGACTGCTGACCTACCGCAACGACATCCCCCAGGA
The DNA here is from genome assembly GCA_964575615.1 of uncultured Pirellulales bacterium. Lineage (GTDB taxonomy): Bacteria > Planctomycetota > Phycisphaerae > Sedimentisphaerales > Anaerobacaceae > Anaerobaca. Next base: position 37,589 of record CAZNSM010000023.1, read on the forward strand.
GGGGCGTCTGGAGGTCTCCGGGGCGTCGGCGGAGGTCGTTTCAGACGTGCGTTTGGCCATCTTCCCCACGATCCACGGTCAGCGGGCGGTCGTTCGCCTGTTCTACCGGCGTCAGGACCTCCTGACGCTGGATCAGCTTGGCTTGGCACCGGCGATGGAGCGAGCTCTCAAGGCCATCGCGAGCCAGAACCAGGGCATCCTGCTGCTGACCGGCCCGGCCGGAAGCGGCAAGAGCACGACCTTGGCCGCGATTCTCCGTCATATCGTCAGCACGCTTCCCGGCAAGAGCATCGTCTCGCTCGAGGACCCGGTCGAGATTCGCATCGACGGGGTCACGCAGGTGCGGATCACGCCGCACGGCCAGATGACCTTTCCCACCGCGCTGCGGTCGCTGCTGCGCCAGGACCCCCAGGTGCTCATGATCGGCGAGATTCGCGACGCCGAGACCGCCCGGATCGCCATCGAAGCCGGCCTGACAGGTCACCTGCTCATGAGCACGATGCACAGCGGGACCCCGGCCGGTGCGCTGCTCAGACTCCTGGAGATGGGCATCGAGCCCTATCAAGTCACCTCAAGCATCTCAGCCGTCGTCAATCAGAGGCTGGTCCGCCGGCTCTGCGAGAAGTGCAGGAAACCGGCGGGCAACCAATACGAAGCGGCCGGTTGCGACGAGTGTCTGGGCACGGGCTTCAAAGGCCGCGTCCTGATTGCGGAGATGGTTCAATTAGATAGCGACCTGCGTAAAGCGATCCTGGCCAAGGCCGATCTGGAGGAATTGGAGAGCCTGCTGAGGACCAAGG
>CAZNSM010000023.1:38488-42406 GCA_964575615.1 uncultured Pirellulales bacterium
AAGAGGCAGGGGGCCTTTCCTCCTCTCTACGGCCGCATTCTGAAAGCGGGCGTGGAGACCGGCCGGTTGACCGAGATGCTCACGAGTCTGAATCGCCATCTCGAACTGGCCGGACACACGCGCCGGATCATCTTCGAGGCCGTCAGCTATCCCGCGGTGATCTTCGTGCTCGGCGCGATCATCATCACTCTGGTGTTCACGTACATCGTTCCGCAGTTTGCCCCCGTCTTCCAGGAGATGATCGGAGGAAAGCTCAATCCCATCACGCAGGGGGTACTCGACTTGGCCCAGAACGTGGTACCGTTCTGGATCGGCGTCGGTCTGCTCGTGGCGGGCGTCGTCGCCCTCTTCATGGCGCTGTCGAGTTCACCGGGTGGAAGGCGGATCAAGGAGGGACTCCTGCTGCGAATCCCGGTGATCGGGCGACTGTACCACAACAGCGTGCTGAGCCGCATGGCCGAGGCGATGGCGGTGCTGGTGGGCGCCGGCTGCGACATGCCCGAATGTCTGCGACTGGGCGCGGTGGCGACCGGAAGTGAACGGCTCCTGCTCGACAGCGAACACCTGGCCGCGCAGATCGAGCGAGGCGCCAATCTCATGGAAGCCGGCCACGAGGCCGGGATGTTGCCCAGGCTGTTTCTCTATTCGGTCCAGCTCGGCGCCCAGCGCAATGAGTTGCCGGACAACTTGCACAGCCTGGCCGACATGTACGCCGACCAGGCGCGTGTCGGGCAATCGCGCTTACAGGTGGTCCTGCTTCCAATCATGCTCATCGTCGTGGGCGTTTTTCTCGCTATGGCAATTCTCGCCATGTTCCTGCCCATGATCCAGGTCGTCACGAGTCTGTCGGCGGCCGGCTGAGGAAACGAAGATGTCCGAACTTGCTGCGATCACTGCGGTTCTTCTGGTGGTGTACGCCGTCCTGGGGTACAAGTTGCCGGCCCTGGCGATGGCGACCGTCCCGATAGTTGCCCTCGGCATGGTCTACTTCTTTATTGAGAGCGCGGAGATGGAAGTTGCCCTCTCTGCGGTGGTGCTGTTTCTGGTGACCCTGGTGGCGGTCGCGCTGGGTGGACGGCATGCCGAGACGCAGCGATGGTATCAGCGGCTCGCCTTTCTGATCCTCGCGGCCGTCGGAGGCTTGCTGTTCATCGTCGGCTTCTTCTGGGCGTTTGCCGCGGTCGGGGCCGGTTTCGTGCTGCCTCTGTTCCTGTTGCTGGGCGTTGCGGCCGTCGTGGCCTGTCTGATCGGCTACAGCGCCGGCAGCCGCAAGACCACCGCGGCGTCCGTCTTCTCGACTCTTGGCAGCAGCATGAGACAGAACCTGCCCCTGCCGATGGCACTGGAATGCGCCGCCCACGGGCGAACCGACGGCACCGCTCGGACGTTGCAGCAGATCAAGAAATGGCTTCTGCAAGGTTACTCGCTGGTCGAATCGCTTCGCCGGGGCTATCCTCGCTGCCCAAGCCGGGCCTTGGCGATCCTGGCGGCAGCCGAACCCCAGGACCAACTGCCGGCAGCGATGGCGACGGTCGAGGCCGATCTGCGGTCGCAGGCGACCGGCCGCATGAGGTTGCAGCCGGTTCACGCCGCCTATCCCCTGGTGATTCTCACGATCACCTTCATCATGGTGTTGGGCCTGATGACCTTTGTCGTTCCCCAGTTCAAAGCGGTTCTGGAGGAGATGACGGGAGATCGTCTGCCTGCCCCGACCCGTGTGCTGATAGGCATCATGGAGGTCCTTGTCTACGAACACAATGGTCTGCCTGCCATACTCCTTTTCGTTCTGATCTTCTTCGTGATCCCGCCCGTCTGGATCTGGGCCCGGACTCGAAGACGCCGTCCTGAGAAGCCGTATCTCTTTTCACGGATGGGCGACTGGATCAAATGGCGCCTGCCCGTGCTGCACTGGTTCGAGAACAACAGCGCCACCTTACAGACGGTGGAACTGATGCGTATTTCGCTGCGGACCGACTGTCCGCTCAACGAGGCGATTCGCGGCACGCTCGATCTGGACGTCAATCAATCCTTCAAGAGGCGGCTGGCCTGCTGGCTTCGGCGCGTCGAGCAGGGCGATGACGTGGCCGCTGCGGCACGCGGCTGCGGTTTGCCCTCGGGGCTGGCCTGGGCCTTCGAGCGCAGCGCCGGCGCCAGCCATGCCCCGGCGGTGCTGGAGATGCTCGAATCGTTCTATAGGTTCAACTACAGCTACCGGGTCAACCTCGCGCGGTTCATCTTTTGGCCCTGCGCCATCATTCTTCTTGGGGCGACGGTCGGCTTCGTCGTTTTCGCGGTCTTTTCTCCAGGGGTGCAAGTCATCAACTCCATGGCAGGGAATGTCTATCCGTAACCTCAGACTGGGAGTGTATTCGTGTCCGCAAGAAGAAGAAAACCAGGCGGATTCCTGCTGGCGGATCTGATCGTGGGGATCTCGCTCTTTGCCATGCTCTTGGCCGGCTTGGGCGTATCGGTCGGTGGCTTCGGCGCTTTCAACCGCTATCAGTGGACCCGGCAGCAATGTATCGCCGCCGCGATCGCGCAACTGGACAGTGTGACCGCGACCGGGGCGCCCATGCAGAGCGAGGACTGCAAACGACTCTGGCCTCGCGTGACAGTATCGCTGGACAGGATGCCCGGAGAAGGGCAGTGGGCCGGACTCGAACGGATCGGCGTCAAGGCCAGCGCCCAGGCGGGTCCCAGGAAGGTGGTCGTCGAGCTGACGCGGTACGTGACGCCGGGGGCCCAACCGATCGGACAGGAGGGCTCGCTATGAGACGCAAGGCCTTTACGTTGGTCGAGGTACTCGTGGTGATCACTGTCCTGCCGTTCGTCGCTATCGCCTTCAGTGGTCTGTTCGCGACGTTCATCCGGGACGTTCCTCGCATGACGCGGATGGTGCAGGAGAATACCAGCGTGCTGGACCTGGTTCGCCACATCCGCCAGGATGTTGACGCGGCGGCCGGTCTGCCCGATGCGTTTGCCGATAGGATGAGCGACGATCGCACGCTCCTGATTGCCTTGCCCGAACGCGTGATCTGCTACCGGATCGACGAAGACGGCGTGACTCGAACGGTGCTGAGCGGCGAGAACGCCGAGCCGACGACCGAGGGCCGCTGGCGATTCCGTGACGCGGTGATTGCCTGGCGGCTCCAGAGGCGGGCCGATCGGGCGCACGCTGTCGAAGTGCAAACGTCTCTGAAGGAACGCCTCAGCGGGAAGACCAGACAAAGGTTCGCCAACTCGCACCTTTACTTTCTCGGCGGCTTGGCGCGGGAGCAGACCCCATGAGCAAGACAAGGCGAAAGGGCTTCATACTGACCTATGTCATCGTGTTGCTGGGCCTGGTTGGGGTTGTGATGTTCGCCCTGACCGGCGGGTCCAACACGATGCTCTGCGAGGCGGATGCCGCCTATCTTCAGGCAGCGGATCGAAACCTGACTGCCAGTGCTCTGGCCTGGGCCCGGCATCGGTCGTCCGGGTCGGAACCTGTGGTTTCGGACGAGCCGATCTCTCTCGATGTGAGCTCGCTGGCGGTGCGAGACGCCAACGTGTCGGTCCGGCTTGTCAAGAACGGCGATGCCGCGCTGCGTTGCCATATTGAAACCTCGGTCGCCAGAGGCAGGCAATCCCTGAACAACTCCCGCGAATACGTCTGGCCGGTCCGCTGAGCGTGCGAAGGGGAGCGGCCGGCGGGCGAGTGCGAACCGGTCCAGGAAAAGTTTGGCGGATTGGCCCGCAATTTTCTTGCAGCGCCCGAGGCGGGTCTGTACAATTCTTGTTTTGCTGCGGCTGACACGCACGTGTCGGCTGCGTTGGTTTCCGGCCGACGCCGAAACGGACCCTCGGGCGATTAGCTCAGTTGGTAGAGCAGCTGACTCTTAATCAGCGGGTCACAGGTTCGAGTCCTGTATCGCCCAT